>NZ_JCBANC010000059.1:0-40070 GCF_059760815.1 Achromobacter sp. 1012554356
AGTGTGCGCTCGCCGCGTCCTGTGCGGCGCAGGTGTCTGACACCCTGGGGAGATGCTCTCCGGTCTGCGGCGGTGTCTCAGCGGGTGTCAGACACCGGACCAGCGTGCGCTCGCCGCGTCCTGTGTGGCGCAGGTGTCTGACACCCTAGGGAGATGCTCTCCGGTCTGCGGCGGTGTCTCAGCGGGTGTCAGACACCGGACCAGCGTGCGCTCGCCGCGTCCTGTGCGGCGCAGGTGTCTGACACCCTAGGGAGATGCTCTCCGGTCTGCGGCGGTGTCTCAGCGGGTGTCAGACACCGGACCAGCGTGCGCTCGCCGCGTGCTGTGTGGCGCAGGTGTCTGACACCCTAGGGAGATGCTCTCCGGTTTGCGGCGGTGTCTCAGCGGGTGTCAGACACCGGACCAGGATCTCCCCGGCGGCGTCTTGCCTGGAGGCCCGTCAACTGCCGCCCGACACCTCGATGAACGAGCCACTGGTATAGTTGGCCTCGTCCGAGAACAGCCACATCACCGCCCCGGCCACTTCTTCCACCGTGCCCCCGCGGCGCAGCGGAATGACGCTTTTCAGCCGGTCCACCCGGCCCGGCTCGCCGCCGCTGGCGTGCATCTCGGTGTAGATCGTGCCGGGGCGCACGCCGTTCACCCGGATGCCTTCGGGCGCGACTTCCTTGGAAAGCCCGATGGTCAGTGTGTCCATTGCACCCTTGGACGCGGCGTAGTCCACGTATTCGTTGGGTGATCCCAACCGCGCGGCAGCCGACGACACGTTGACGATGGCGCCGCCCTGGCCGCCGAGGCGCGGCGACATCCGCCGCACGGCTTCGCGCGCGCATATGAACGCGCCGACGACATTGGTGGACAGCACCCGGTGCAGCCGGGCGGCGTCCATGTCCTCCACACGCATCTGCTTTTCCAGGATGCCGGCATTGTTGACCAGCGCGTCGATGCGGCCCAGATGCTCGTCCAGCGTGCGGAACATGCGCAGTACCTGGTCTTCCTGGGCGACATCCGCCTGAATCGCAACGGCCTTGCCGCCGCCGCGGACGATCTCGTCCACCACCGCCTGCGCGGCGCCGGCATTGGCGTGGTAGTTGACGCCGACCGCGTAGCCGCGGCGCGCGGCCAGTTTGGCGACGGCGGCCCCGATGCCGCGGCTGCCGCCGGTGACCAGCATGACTTTGGACATGGTTTCCTCCTGTTGGGGATTCACTGTGGGCGACACGTTAGCAAACGCCGCCGATCAGATCCACACGTCGTTGGGCGCGCGGCGCGGGCCGCCTTCGTCGCCGGTGTTCGCGACGCCGCGCGGCTCGATCAGCATGAGCTGCACTTCCTGCGGCGCACAGGGCTTGTGTTCCACGCCCTTGGGTATCACCGTCATTTCGCCGGGACCCAGCGCAATCTCGCCGTCACGTAGTGCGATTCGCAGATGGCCGGCGATGACGATGAACGTCTCGTCTGTATCGGCGTGCGAGTGCCAGACAAAATCGCCTTTCAGCTTGACGAGCTTGAACTGGTAGTCGTTCATCTCCGCGATGACCTTGGGCATCCAGTGGTCGTTAATCAGGGCCAGCTTGGCTGCAAGATTGATGGAGGCGGGAACGGACATGGCAGGCTCTTGAGGATGGAAAGCCTCACGATACGGCGGCGCTGGGCGTGCCGTCTTGTACGATCGAGCAGGTTTTGCCGATGCGCCGCCGGCGCCGCGTGTCAGCCGTTCAGCATCCGCCGCCAGCGGTCCGGCGCCATGCCGTAAGCCTGCACATGGCGGCGCGTGAGGTGACTTTGATCGGTGAAGCCGGCGTCTGCGGCGGCCTGCGCCAGCGGCGTACCCGCCGCAATCAGCCGGCGCGCCAGGTCCAGGCGCCGCAGCATCACGTAGCGGTACGGGCTGGTGCCGAACAGCGCGCGGAAATCGCGTGACAGGCTCCAGCGATCCGTGCCCGCAGCGCGCGCCAGATCGTCCAGCAGAATTGGCTGATCCAGCGACGCATGGATGTAGTGCCGCGCGCGTTCGGCGGCGATGTAGTCGGGTGCGCGCCGGCCCGTCCGGCGGCCCGCGGCGGCGCTCAGCGCGTGCGCCAGTTCATACAACGCGTCGTCTTCCTGCAGCGGGTCGATGTCCTGCCCCGTGGCCGGGAGCAGCGCGCCGCTGGCCGCGTACAGCCGCGGATCGGCGCTGATGCCGTCGCGGATGAACGGTAGCGCGCGGCCGCCCAGGATCTGCTGGATCAGCGCCGGCTCCACGTAGATCATCCGGTAGTGAAAGCCCGCGTCGGTGCCGGCCTGGCCATCATGCGCTTCGTCGGGATGCAGCACGATGGTGCCGCCCGGCAGGCTGTGCCGCATGCCGCGCCGGTAATGAAAACTCTGTACGCCGGCAAGCGTGCGGCCGATGGCGTAGGTATCGTGGCGGTGCATGTCGTAGCCGTGGCCGCCGAAATACGCTTCGATGCGTTCGACCCGGCTGGACGGCGCGGCGCGCCGGATCCAATCTTTGCGGGTCGCATCGAAGGCCATCACCGGGTCCGGCTGTTACGCCGGCTGCTTCAACTGGACCAGCACGAACTCGTTGCCGTACAGGTCGATGAAGTGGGCGTAGGCGGCGGTCTCTTCGTGCACGGGTTCGCGCGTGAAGCGCACGCCCTTGGCCGAAAAGTGCGCGTGATCGCGCAGCACGTCGTCCGTGTAGAACACGCCGACCGGCTGGCCGCCGGTCTGGTCGCCCACGCGATCGCGCTGCGCCTGTGTCTGCGCTTGCAGCAGCCACATGCCCACCGAGGGCTGATCGTGCAGACGCAGATGCACATAGCGCTGCTGGCCGACAGGCATGTCGACAGACACCTCCATCCCGAGCTTGTCCCGGTAGAAGGCGATGGCGGTGTCGTAGTCGTTTACAAGCAGGACGAGACGGCCCAGCGTGTGCATGTCAGGATTCTCTTCAAATGGATCGTGCGGCCATGCTAACCCACCGGGAAGTCTTTTACGTCAGTCGGCGGCGTCGGCCTCGCGCAAGAGGCGCAGGCCGACCAGCGGATAGCGCGTTTCCTGCGTGTTCCAGTTGCGGTACGACGAGCGCGTGTACAGCGCCCACGTATGCCACGAGCCGCCGCGCCGCACGCGCACGTTGCCGGCGGCCGGGCCCTGCGGATCGTCGGTTGGCGAATTGGCGTAGTAGTCCTCGCCGTACCAGTCCGCGACCCATTCCCAGGCGTTGCCGTGCATGTCGTAAAGTCCGAATGCGTTGGGCGCATAGCTGGCGACCGGCGCGGTGAAGGTGTTGCCGTCGTGGCGCGGCGAGGCGAAAGTCTGCCATTTCGGCCACAACGGGCTGGCGTCGGCATCAAAGCCGTTGCCCACGTCCGGCATCGCGGCCGGATCGTCGCCGTTCTGGTAGCGGGTGCGCGTGCCGGCGCGGCAGGCATATTCCCATTCGGCTTCGGTGGGTAGGCGGTACACGCGGCCTTCCGTCTTGGTCAGCCACTGCGCCAGCGCCTGCGCGTCGTTCCAGCTGATGTTCACCACGGGGTGATCGTCGCCCTGCGCAAATCCCGGATTGCGCCAGGAATACCGGCGGTCGCGGCCTTCGAACGCGTCGCCTGACGCGGATGTTTCCGGGTCGTACGCGGCGTTGTAGCCGTAGCCGCCGGTGCCATCGGCTTCGGACTCCGGCACGTAGCCGGACGCTTCGATGAATCGCCGGAACTGGCCCACGGTGACTTCGGTGCGTTCCAGATAGAACGGCCGCGTGATGCGAACGGTGTGCACCGGCGCTTCGTCAAAGAGCTGGGCGTAGCGATCGGAAGGATAGTGCGGATAAGCGGCGGCCAGCGTGGCGGGATCTTCGTCGCTGCCCATCTGAAATGTGCCCGCCGGCACGCGCACGAACGTCATGCCCAGCGAGTTCTCGACGATGTCGGGCGGAGTGGCCGCCAGAACGGACGCGCAGGTCAGGGTGCAAAGCAGGGCGAGGGCAGTGCGGGTAGGCATGGCAGTCCGACGGGTTGGGCCTGAGGGGTGCGCAATAGTAGGGCCGCTGCGCGGCCGCCGCCAGACATGGTGAACCCTCATGTTGGACGGACGCGTCGCCAACGCCTGCGGTCAGCCTTCCCCAGCGCGCGCATCCAGCCATTGCCGCGGGGACGCGCCCAGCTTCTGGCTGAAGATGCGCGACAGGGCTGAAGCATTGGCGTAGCCCAGCTCGGCGGCGATCGTCTTGACGGCGATGCCTTCCCGCAAGCGCGACTGCGCCAGCGTCAGGCGCCAGTCGGCCAGATAGTCCGCCGGCGGCTGGCCGACCACGTTCTTGAACGCGGCGGCAAAGGCGCTGCGCGACATCCCCGCGCGGGCGGCCAGCGCCGCCAGCGACCACGCCGCGCCAGGCTGCTCGTGCATGGCGACCAGGGCGCGCGCCAGCCGCGGTTCGGCAAGACCCGTCATCAACCCGATCTGTATGCCCGCCTCGGCAGGATGGTCGATCAGCCAGCGCAACAGCTGGATCAGCACCACTTCAAACAGGCGGTCCGCCAGCAGGCGCTGCCCGCATCGCACCTGTTCGGTTTCGGCGAACAGCAACGCCAGCGCCTGCTCCAGTCCGCCGACGCGCGCCAGCGGCAACGCGATCAGTGGCGGGAGCGCGCGCACTAGCGGATGGTGGTCGCCGCCTTCGAAATGCAGCGTGGCGCAGGTGAAGTCCGAGCCGTCCTCGGGCGGGTTGTGGAATTCATGGTGGACCGGGCGTGCGTAAAACAGCAGCGTCGGCTCGGCCACGCGCAGCCGGCGGGGCAGACCGCTGCCGGCCCGGTGCGCAACCTCCATGTCCCCGCGCCGCAGCACATGCAGGAAGGCGCGCCCGGGTTCGGGCGCGAACCGGTTCAGGCCGCACAGCGGGCCGGCATGGAACAGCTGCGCCCGCACGCGGAACCGGTCGAGCAGGGCGGACAGACGGTCAAGCGAGGGCGTCATGGCGTCTTGGACGAATAGATATGAATCGTGGACGATAGGTGCCCAATATTACTCCTGAGCCGCCCATACTGGCGCAAAGGCAGCAGGAAACCAACCGGCGCCTTTCCCACAACGACCGAATCAACTCACTGAAAGGAAACATCATGTCCCGCGTTCAACTCATCGACTCCTCCGTTGCTCCCGCTGCCAGCAAGGCGCTGCTTGACCAGATCCACGGCGCCTTCGGCGCGACCCCCAACATGTTCCGCGCGGTCGCGAACTCGCCCGCCGCCCTGAAAAGCATGTGGGGCGCGTTCGGTGCCCTGGGCGGTGGCGTGCTGCCCCCGCAACTGACGGAAAAGATCGCCGTCGCCGTTGCCGACCGCAACCGCTGCGAATACTGCCTGGCCGCGCACACCGCGCTGGGCCGCAAGGCCGGCGCCAGCGCCGAACAGATGGCCGCGGCCCAGGCCGGCCGCGCCGACGATCCGCAGACCGCCGCGGCGCTGGATTTTGCGCTGAAGCTGGTGCGCCAGCACGGCCAGGTGGCCGACACCGACGTGGCGGCGGTGCGCGCGGCCGGCTTCAATGACGAGCAGATCGTCGAGATCCTGGCGCATGTGGCGTTGAACCTCTTCACCAACTACGTGAATGTGGCGTTCGACGTGCCGGTGGATTTCCCGCGTGTGCAGTTGCGTGCTGCGTGATCAATACGGGCCGCGCGCCCCTAGCCCGCCTTGCGAATCGTGAAGTTGATGCGCCGGCTGCCCAACCGCGGATGCGGCAGGTCCTTCAGCGGCATCACCCCATGAAACCGCAGGCGGTCCACGCCGCCCCACACCACCACGTCGCCGTGAAATAGCGGCACCCGCGCCGCGCGATCGGCGCGGTCGTCTCCCCCGAACAGAAACATCGCCGGCATGCCCAGCGACACCGACACGATGGGCGCGCCGAAATCGCGCTCGTTGCGGTCCTGGTGCAGCGACAGACGCGAGCCGGGTTCGTAGCGGTTGACCAGGCACGCATCCGGCTCGAAGTCCGGAAAGCCGGCTTCCCGCGCCGCGTCCCGCGCCAATTGCATGAAGGCCTGCGGCATCGCCGGCCAGGGCTGACCGGACACCGGATCGATGCGGCTGTAGCGATAGCCGCGGGCGTCCGTCGTCCAACCGAGCTCGCCGCAATTGGTCAACGCCACCGACATCGTGTAGCCGCCGGGCGTCTCCATGTGCCGGAACGGCGACTGCGCGGTCACGTCGTCCACGCCGGCCAGCAGTGCGTCCACGGTCGGCAGCGCAAAGCCGCGCAGCACCACCGATTGCGGGCCGAGTATCACGCGGCCCTGCTGGGCGGGATCGTCGCCGCCGAATAGATCCAGGGTCATGTCACACCGCGTCGTGAAAGATGATGCCCAGCGTGTGGCGCTGTCCCGACCGCAGTTCGCTCACACCGTGGCGCATGGCCACCTTGCGCCACCCGCGCACGCCGGGAACCGGGCGCTGGTTCACCGTGAAGATCAGCGCATCGCCCTGTTGCAGCGGCAGCACGTCGGCGCGCTGCTCGCGGCTGCCGGTTTCCGTCATGACGAATTCACCGCCCGTGAAATCCGTGCCGGGCGCGGACAGCAGTACCGCCACCTGCAGCGGAAACACGTGCTCGCCATACAGGTCCTGGTGCAGGCAGTTGAAGTCGCCCGGCCCATACTGCAGGATCAACGGCGTCGGCCGGCGCTGGCCGGCCGCATGGCAGCGCGCAAGAAAATCCGCGTGGTCCGCCGGATACTGCACGGCGATACCCATCTGCCGGTTCCACCGGTTGGCGATGGGCGCCAGTTGGATATAAAGCGCGCCGCGCAGGCGGGCAAGCAGGTCAGGCAATGGGTAGCGGAAATACTTGTATTCGCCGCGGCCGAATCCGTGGCGCGCCATCACGATCCGGCTTCGGTAGGGATCATGGAGGTCGTAGGCGTCCGACAGCCCGTTGCATTGCGCAGGCGTCAACAACGCGGGCAGGATGGCGTTGCCGTGCGCGTCGAGGTCGGCGGCGGCGCGGGTCCAATCCTGCTGGGCGAGCAGGGCGTCGGCGGGCGTCGTGGTCATGGTCGTTGAATGGAAAACCGGTGCAAATAAAGCTGCGTCCAGTCTACGCCTTGCGGAAAAACGGGCCACTCCGCTTGTTGCGGATTCCGATCATTGCACCCCTACAGCAGCGGCTCCAGCGGCAGCAGCGACGCCACCCACACCGTCGCGCGCTGCAGCAGGCTGGCGCCCGGCTCGCGGTCGTGGCGCAGCGTGTGGCCGTCGCGCTCTTCCAGCCAGTAAAGCTTGCCCATTTCGTCCAGCTTGACCCGGTAGGCGGTGCGGGGCAGTTCCTCGTCAAAGGATTTCTCGATGCCCCGGGCCAGCGCCGGGCTGTCGATCACGAAGCCCAGTTCGGTGTTCAAGCGCGCTGAACGGGGATCGAAATTGAATGACCCGACGAAGACGCGCTCGCCATCCACCGCGAAGGTCTTGGCGTGCAGGCTGGAGCCGGAACTGCCGAAGGGGCCCATGCTCTTGTTGCGCTCGACGCCCTGCACCGCGCGCTTCATTTCGTAGAGCTCGACGCCGGCGGCCAGCAGGTCCTTGCGGCGCTTGGCGTAGCCCGAATGCACGACTGCCACGTCGGTGGCTTCCAGCGCGTTGGTCAGCACCCTGACCTTGACGCCGTTGCGCGCCATCTTGGCGAATGCCTGCGTGCCCGCGGCGGTGGGTACGAAATAGGGCGACACCAGCAGCAGTTCCTTCGCCGGCTCGCCCACGATCTCGTGCAACTGGTGCGGCAGCATCGCCTCGCGCGGCGCGGTGCCCAGCGTCTTGCCGGGATCGTCGCTGACCATGCGGGTGCGTGACCATTCCAGCGGCAGTTCGCCACGCAGCAATTGCCGGATGAAGGGCAGGTCGCGCATGGCCTGCGCATAGGCCGCAGCCTCGGGCGATTGTTCGACGGCGGTCGCGTCCGCCTCCAGTTCTTCCAGTTCGTTCGACGCAGCCTTGCGGACGATGCCTGCCACCGGATAGGCGGAATCGCTGCGCCAGTAGCGGTCGAAGTCGGCCGACACGTCGCTGACGGCAGCGCCGATGGCCAGCACGTCCATGTCCCTGAACAGCACGCCGTCGGTGGCGCCAAAGTACTCGTCGCCGATGTTGCGGCCGCCGACGATGGTGGCCTGGTTGTCGGCGGTGAACGATTTGTTGTGCATCCGGCGATTCAGCCGGTTGAAGTCCGTCAGGTAACCGAGCGGCTTGGGCCAGCGCAGCGTGAAGGGGTTATAGAGCCGCACCTCGATGTTCGGATGCCCGTCCAGCGCGGACAGCGTCCGGTCCAGTCCCGCCGTGCCGTTGTCGTCCAGCAGGAGGCGCACGCGCACGCCGCGGTCGGCTGCCTCGTGCAGCGCCTCGAACAGCATGATGCCCGTCATGTCGTCGTGCCAGATGTAGTACTGCACGTCCAGGCTGCGCTCGGCCGCGCGCGCCAGCATCATGCGGGCGGCAAAGGCGTCCAGGGGATGGGCGAGGGCGTGGATGCCGGACTTGCCGGGATGCGCGGCGGCCAGCGGGGCGATCGCCTGGCCCAGCGGCGTGGCCCCGGCTTCCTCATCGGTAAGCCCCTGCGACACGCTGCGCTTGTCGAGCGAGGGAAGGGAGCAACCGGAGGTCAACGCGCAAAAGATGGTCATGTAGAGGAGTTTGCCCAAGTGCATGACCGCTATTGTGCCGAATCCGGCGCGGGTCGCTCGTAGTGTCCGGCGGGCGAACGGATTGCGCATCGGGGAAACCACGCGGTCGACGCGTTTTCATATCTGGGATAAATTCCCGCATATGGAACAAGCAAACGCCACCGCCGACGCCCGGCTGGATCTTCGCCTGGCCGCCCGGCTTAAAACGCTGCGCCAGGACCGGGGCTGGTCGCTGGACGATCTGGCCGGCCGCGCCGGCATCAGCCGCGCCACGCTTTCCCGGCTTGAGAACGGCGAGGTCAGTCCCACCGCCAGCGTGCTGGGCAAGCTCTGCGCCGCCCATGGCATGACCATGTCGCGCCTCATGCTGATGGTCGAGGACGACTTTGCCGCCCGCGTGCCCGAAGCCGAGCAGGCGTTGTGGGTGGATGACAGCGTGGGTTTTCGACGCCGTTCGGTGTCGCCGCCGTCGCAGCGCCTGGCGGGCGAGGTGCTGGCCTGCGAATTGGCCGCCGACGCCAGCATCCGTTACGACCACTCCCCGAGACCAGGCCTTGAACACCATCTGCTGATGCTGGACGGCGAGCTTTCCGTCACGGTGGATGGGCAAGGGCATCGCCTGCTGCCCGGCGACTGCCTGCGCTACCAGCTATTCGGCGCCAGCGCCTTCGTCACCCCGCCGCACAGCGGCGCCCGCTACCTGCTTTTCATCGTCTGAGCCTTTCCATGACCCCTGCAAATCTTGAATTGACGCTGCTGACGGCCGACGCCGCCTCGGCCGCCATCCCCGAACTGGCCACCTTGCTGCACGCGTGTGTGCAGGGCGGGGCCAGCGTCAGCTTCGTGCTGCCGTACACGCATGACGACGCGCAGGCGTTCTGGCGCCGCAAGGTGCTGCCGGGCGTCGAGAGCGAGGCGGTCAAGCTGTGGGTGGCGCGCGTGGACGGGCGGGTGGCCGGGTCTGTGCAGCTGGATGTCGACACACCGCCCAACCAGCCGCACCGCGCCGAGGTGCGCAAGCTGCTGGTGCATCCGGATTTCCGCCGCCTGGGCATCGCGCGCCGGCTGATGCGCGAAGTCGAGGACATGGCGCGCCGCCTGCATCGCAGCCTGCTCACGCTGGACACGCGCACGGGCGATTCAGCCGAGCCGCTGTATGCGTCGCTGGGCTATCAGACGGTGGGGGTGATTCCGGGCTTTGCGCGCGATCCGCTCGACCCGGCCAAGGTGGATGGAACGACGATCATGTACAAGCAGCTATGACCGGCGTTCCGGGCGGGGCGATCAGGCCAGCGGCTTGATGCCCACGCTGTAGGGTGGCGCGTTGCCGCGCGCGGCGGCCTTGATCTTCAGCATGGACCCGCCGGGCGTGTACTCGAAGTCCTGGTACGGGACTTCGAACCATTGGTGGAAACTGGTGCGCGAAAACTCCGGCACCCACACCTTTGCCCGTTTGGCGTCGCAGTGGAATTCCACCAGCGTCCGGTCGATGCCCAGCGGGCGGGTATTGCCGATGCGGTAGCTGACGCGCAGTTCGGCGCGCGCGACGCGGCCGGGCTGCCAGGTCAGGCCGATGGATTCCATGAAGTGTTCGATCGCCTCAATGCCGCGATACATAGCTGACTCCGAAAGCAGCGGGATAAAAGCCCCGCAGTGACCCGCCGCGCGTGGCGGCGGCAAACAGACGGATTATCCGCCATATCGCATTGCCGTAGAAATAGGCAGGTTTCACGCAAGATCCTGCCTGTACGCCCGCGCGGCCGATTCTTACTATCCTGTCCAGGGCCGCGCCGGCCGTGGCTCTGCGGAGCGCGGGGCATCGGCCGGGCGGCCAGGCATCTTGCCGGGGCCGCAAGCACGGAAAGGGAATCGCATGAATACCGAAAAAATCTGGTTGGTGACGGACGTGTCGGCGGGGCTGGGTGTCACGCTGGTCAAAATGCTGCTGGAGCAGGGGCATAAGGTCGCGGCCACGTCGGGCGATGGCGATGCGTTGCTGGAAGCGGTGGGCGCCAAGCTGGAAGGCCGGTTCCTGCCCTTGACGGTCAACCTGGCCGACGAGCGCGCGGTGCGCCGCGCGGTGGACGCCACGGCGGCAGCATTTGGCGGCATCGACGTCGTGGTGAACGGCGCCGGGCAGGGCGTGCAAGGCGCGCTAGACCGTTTGTCGGACGCGCAATTGCGCGGCACGTTCGATACCCACGTGTTTGGGGTGCTGAACGTCATCCGCGCGGTCATGCCGCGCCTGCGTGCGCAGCGCGGCGGGCATGTGTTCAATATCTCGTCGATCCTTGGCTTCGATGGCCGCGCGCCGGAATGGGGCGCGTATAGCGCCGCCAAGTTTGCCGTCAGCGGGCTGACCGAATCCCTGGCCGCGGAGGCCGCGCCGCTGGGCATCCGGGTTTCGCTCGTCTATCCGGGCGCGATGCGCGCGGCCGATGCCGAGGAATCCCCGGAACTCGCCGCGCGCGGCGTGCAGGGCTGGGACCAGGGCGGCGATCCGGTCAAGGCGGCGCAGGCGCTGATCCAGGCCGCCGAGGCGCAGTACGCGCCGCTGCATCTGTTCCTGGGCCGCGATTCCTTCGACCAGGCGCGCAGCAAGATCCAGTCGGTGCAGCAGGAGCTGGCGCGTTGGCGCGAGATGTCGGTGTCGATCGGCACTGTCGACGCAAGCCGCTTGGCTGCCTAGCTCCCCAACAGCCCGCGCCCGGCCTGGTAGGCGCCCAGCAGCGCCAGGCTGATCATGAAGCACAGCTTGAACGTGCGCGGCGACAGCCGATTGCGCAGCCGCTGTCCCAGCGCCATCCCGGCCAGCGCCGGCAGCAGCATCAGGAGCGACGCACTGGCGGCGCCTGCCGTGTAGCCGCCGTTCAGCCACAGTCCCGCGGCCAGCGCCACGGTCGACACCGTGAAGGAAATCCCCATGGCCTGGATGAGCGCGTCCTTGTCCAGTTTCAGGGCTTGCAGATAGGGCACGGCCGGGATGACGAAGACGCCGGTGGCCGCCGTGATGACGCCGGTGACCGTGCCGACCGCGATGCCGACCCATGGCTCATGCCGTGGCAGCACCGTGGGCGGCGTGCCAAACAGCCCCCAGGCGGCGTAGGCCACCAGCGCCAGTCCCAGGCAAATGCCGGCCCATTCGCCCGAGGGCGGACCCAGCCACAGCGCGCCCGCCACCGTGCCGGCGCAGACGCCGGCCTGCATGCCGGCGATCCGGCGCAGGACCGTCCGCATCGTGACCCACGGCAACGCCTGCCACAGGTTGGTGATGAGCGACGGCACGATCAGCAGCGCCGCGGCTTGCGCCGGCGCCATCACCAGCGCCAGCAATGCCATCGAAATGGTGGGCAGGCCCAGCCCGACCACGCCCTTGACCACGCCGGCCAGGACGAAGACGGCGACAACGGCCGCGAGCAGAGCGGGATCAAGAAGATTCATGCGGGCTCACAGTGCGCGGTCAGCGCGTCCTTGGGGCGGCCGAATAGGGCGTAGGCCACATCCTGCGACGGGCCTTCGTTCTGGCGGGCGGCGCGCAGCAGCCACGCGCGCCCCTCGCACAGGTCGGCGGGCAGCGACGGGCCATACAACGCCGGACCGCCGATCAGCACCATGCCCAGCATCCGCTGGGCGGGCTGGTGGTCGGCGCGCGCGGCGGCGCGCAGCCACGTCAGCATCGCGCCATGGTCGCCCTGCGTCTGGGCTTCCAGCGCCAGCGCAAATTGCTGGGCGGGCGTGATGGGGCCGCCAAGCCCGGAGTTCGCTTCGGCCACGCCTGAGGCGTGCAGCGCTAGTGCGACCAACGCCAGGCCCGGCCAGCACGCGGCACGGGTGCGCAAGAGTGAAATGTTCATGGTTTCCGCCTTTCTGGGTGGGTATGGACGCATTCTGCTGCGCTCGCCTGCCCGCGCCTATCGGGATCTGTCATACCCAGGCTATGGATACGCCTGAGGCTCGCGTGCTACGCTTTTTTCCATGCGCTTTGACCTGACCGACCTACGCCTTTTCCTGAACGTGCACGAAACCGGCTCCATCACGGCGGGCGCGGGCCGGTCGCACATGACGCTGGCGTCGGCCAGCGAGCGCATCCGCGGCATGGAAGACGCGTTGGGCGTGCCGCTGCTGGTGCGCGAGCCGCGCGGCGTGCAGATCACGCCCGCCGGACGCACGCTGGTTCACCACGCGCGGCTGGTGCTGGGCCAGATCGACCGCATGCGCGGCGAGCTGGATCATTACGGGGCCGGGCTCAAGGGCCACGTGCGCGTGCTGTGCAACACGACGGCGCTCAGCGAATACCTGCCGCCCGTGCTGGGCGCCTTTCTCAAGGACCATCCGCATATTTCCGTCGATCTCGAAGAGCGCCTCAGCCACGAGATCGCCGACGCACTGCGGACCGGCGCGTGCGACATCGGTGTGCTGGCGGACTCGGCCGATCTGCACGGCCTGCGCACGCGCATCTTCCGTCATGATCCGCTGACGCTGATCGTTCCGCGCGGCCATCCGCTCGCCGCGCAGCCGCAGGTGCTGCTGGAGGACGTGGCCGGGTTTGAATTCGTGGGGCTGGTGCAGGGCAGCGCGCTGCAGGAGCACATTGCGCATCACGCGCGCCGCAGCGGCAAGGCGCTGTCCTATCGCGTGCGGCTACGCAGTTTCGATGCCGTTTGCCGCATGGTGGGGCAGGGCGTCGGCGTGGCCATCGTGCCGCGCGCGGCGGCCGTGCGCTATGGCCGCGCGGCGGGGGTAAGCCGGGTGGCGCTGGCGGACCCCTGGGCGTCACGCGATCTGGTGCTGTGCGTGCGCGACGACCTTCCTGCGTACGCGGCGGACCTGGTGGCCTATGCGTTGCGCGACGCGCCGCCCGGCGATGCGGCCCAAACGCCCGTGGACCCGGTCCCCGACGCCCCTGCGCGCGTCACCGTGCGAACAGCCGGCGCCCTGGCAGGTGGCCGCGGTCGAACCACGAGCCCGACGCGACGGCGGCCAGGATGATCAGGCCGTAGACGCACATCGCCACGGCCGAGATCACGAAGAACACCGTCAGCGAACCGGTCACGTGCAGCGCGATGCCGCCCGCGCCGATGCCGATCAAGAGCCGCAGAAATCCCGCCGTCAGCGGCCACTTCAGCCTTCCCGCGCCCTGCGACGCGAAGTACAGCGAGAACCCCAGCGCAAAGAAGCCGTACACCGGACCCACGATGCGCAGATAGCCGGCGCCCGCCTCCAGCATGTGATCCTGCGCGCCGAACAGGCGCAGCCACGCTTCGGGGAAAAACGCCGCCGTCAGCCCGATTGCTTCGGCCAGCACGAAGGCCATCGCCCCACCCGTCAAGGCGATGCGCAGGGCGCGCTCGGGCTGGCCGGCGCCGATGTTGGAACCCACCATCGCCACCATGGGCGCGCCCAGCCCGAACGCGATCGGCATCAGCAGGTATTCCAGCCGCACCGCCACCCCGTAGCCCGCCACCGCCGCCTCGCCCGCGTAGGCGCCTACCAGCGCGGCAGTCAACGCCACCAGCGCGTTGGTCATGAGCGGATTGATGGTGGCCAGCGCGCCCACGCTCAGGATGTTGCGCATCAGCGCCCCGTGCAGCCGGCTGGCGACGAGCCGTGCCGCATTGCGTCCGCTTGCGCAATAGGCGCCCAGGATCAGCGTGCCGACGGCGTAATAGATCACCAGCGCCCAGCCCCCGCCCGCCACGCCCAGCGCGGGGAACGGGCCCCATCCGAAGATCAGGCACGGCGACAGGGGAATCAGCAGCAGGGCGCCGCCGCAGATGACCGCGCCTGGCACCAGCATGTTGCCGGTGCCGCGAATGGCGCTGGCAAAGGCATTCATCAGCCACATCAGGATGATGCCGCCGAAGATCACGTTGGAATACGCCAGCGCGGCATCGAGCGCTTCGCCCTCGGCGCCCAGCGCGCGGTACAGCGCGGGACCGGAGACCAGCAGCAGCACGCAGAAGGCGAGACCCAGCAAGGCGTTCAGCACGACCGCGTGCAGCACGAGCTGGTCGGCCTCTTGTTGCCGGCCGCCGCCCAGGGCGCGCGCCACCGCCGCGGAAATCCCGCCGCCCATCGCGCCCTGCGACATGTTCTGCATCAGCATCAGGACCGGCACGACGAGCGCCACGCCGGCCAGCACCGGCGTGCCCAGCCGCGCCAGAAACCAGGTCTCGATCAGGCCGGTGGACGATTGCGCCAGCATCATCAGGATGTTGGGCCACGCCAGCCGCGCCAGGGTGGGTGCGATGGGACCATGCAGCATCGCGTGCAAGCGCGCATTGGCGGGACGTGGCGAAACGGTCGCTGGCATGGGAAGGGCCGGAGGACGTGATCGGCAAAATTTACGTGCATATGCCAATATCTGTCAATAACGGGCTGGACGCGAGCCTGCCCCGGCGGTAGCGTTATGACCTTGCCCGCCGATTTTCCTTCTTTGGTCGCCATGTCCGACGCCTCGCTCCTCGGCTCCGCCGTTCCCCCGGATCCGCTCGTCTGTAACGGCGCTGCGCTGCGCAAGGCGACGCGCCGCGTGTCCCAGCTCTACGACACCGTGCTCGCGCCCTGCGGCCTGAAGGTGTCGCAGCATTCGATCCTGGTGCACATTGCGCGCGCGGGGTCGCCCTCGATGACCGATCTGGCCCGCGCGATGGTGCTGGACCGGTCCGCGCTGGCCCACAACCTCAAGCCTTTGCAGCGCGACGGGTATGTGCACATGATGCGCGACCCGCTGGACGGCCGCAGCCGCCGGGTCGAACTTACCGAGACCGGCCGCGCCAAGCTGGCGGAATCACGCCGCTTGTGGAAGGACGCGCAGAATCGTTTCGAGGCCGCGTACGGCGTCGAACGCGCCGCGGCATTGCGCCACGCGCTGGCCGATATCTTTTCGGATGAATTTGCGCTGGCCTTCAGCCGCGGGTAGGTGCGGCCGGCCCGCTGCGCCGCGTCCCGCCCAGCAACATGACCGCGCCGAGCACGCAGCCCATGCCGGCAATCTGCATGGCCGACAGCGGTTCGCCCAGCAGGCCGGCCGCCAGCATCACCGCGGATAACGGCGCCAGCGCCGTGAACAGCGCCGCCTCCGAGCCGGGCACGCGCGCCGCGCCCGCATACCAGAGCAAAAACCCGCCCACCGTGGGCATCAGCGCGTAATACGCGATCGCCGCGACCGCGTCCGGCGTGAAGGCCAGCGTCCACGGCGCCTCCATCAGGCTGGCCGCCGCCGAGAACGCCAAGCCGAACGCCGCCATCACCGTCGACAGGGCAAGCGGCGCGACCGGCGTTCGCAGGCGCTTGTTCAGCAGGATGAAGAGCCCTTCGCAGGCGACGGCGCCCACGATCAGCGCGTTGCCTGCCAGAGAGCCTTGCGCATCCGGTTCAGCCACGTCGCCCGACATCAGCCACACGCCAAACGCCGCCAGGGCAATCGCGGCCACGGCCGGTTTGCCCGGCCGCTCGCCCAGCAACAGCACGGCGATGGCGGCGGTGACCAGCGGGAGCGTCCCAAGAATGATCCCGCCGTCCACCGCGGAGGTGCGTTGCAGTCCCGCGATGAGCAGGGTCGTGTACCCGACGCTGCCGGCAACGGCCTGCACTGTCAGCAGCAGCCAGTCGCGCCGGTCGAGCCGGGGCAGGCGCGCGCCCGATACCGCCATCAGCAGCGCGAAACAGGGCAGCGCGATGGCAAAGCGCAGCGCGGTCGCGGTGAAGGGCGGCAGGGCCGCGCCAATGATCTTGCTGGCGGTCACGGTGCTGCCGACCAGCACCATGGCCGTCGCCAGATAGAGATAACCGAGCTGCTGTTTGCTGATGGCCATCGCATGCCTTTCCTGTGGAAAAGCTCAGGCTACGTGCGGGCGCGGCGCCGGTCTTGAATGAAATTGCAGGAAAGGCGGATCAGTTGCCGGTAGCCAACGCGTACCGGTGCGGCGACACGCCGTAGGCGCGGACAAAGAGCCGCGTCATGTGGCTCTGATCGGAAAAACCGGCTGACGCGGCCGCGCCGGCCAGCGCCATGCCCTGGCGGATCAGGAGGCGCGCCAGCAGCAGACGGCGCTGCATCTGGTAGGCATGCGGGGTCAGCCCCGTGGCGCGCGAGAAGGCGCGCAGCACCTGGTAGCGGGAGAGGTCGCTGGCGCCGGCCAGATCGGCCAGCGACAACGCGGCGGCCGGGTCGTCGTCGATCAGCGCAATCGCATGGCGCAGTGACGCCGGGATGCCATCGCGATCGGGCGGGGCCATGGCCGCGCCGCGCGGGCCGCCCGCCTGCGCCAGAACGCGCAACAGGAGTGCATCGCAGGCCAGCCTCGACGCGCCGGCGGTGACCTGCGTGTAAAGCGCGAGGACGCAGCCCGCCAGATCCGGCTGGTTGCGGGCAGGGTGCTCGAACGCATAGCGCAACGTCGGGAACAGCACGCCCGCGTCGTCAAGCGTCGGCGGGCCGTCGCCCGCGATGTCTGCGGTGCAGGCGGCGACCACGCCGGAGTCCAGATACAGCATCTGCCAGGCGCGTTCACCGTCCCCGATCGGCGCGCCGTCATGGACTTCGCCCGGATTGACCGTGATGACGTAACCCGGTCCGGCCTCGACCTGGCCGCGTCCGCTATGCGATACCTGGGCGCCCGCGCGCATCACCCCGATGCCGAACTGCTCATGCGTGTGCCGCGCGAACGCATGCCCGCTGCGGGCCGATACGGCCTGCACGCCGGGGATGGCGCTGCGTTGCATGTGGAACTGGCCAGCGGGCATGGCAATGGACGAGGCGGAAAAAGGCCGGTCCAGTATCGCCCGCCGCGCTTGCCGCGATCAAGCCTGCTATTGCAGCCCTGTCCAGCGCGCCACCGACGGTTCGGCCGAGGCCCACTTCCATTGCCCGTCCCGGCGCTGGCAGATCGTGCTGGCATAGGCGGGGGCGGCGCCTTCCACCTCCACCGTGAACAGCACTTCGCGGCAATGCGCCAGCGGCGTGTCGATGTCGCGCACCGCCTGGATGCTGCCGCGCTCGTTGCCCACCGGCAGGGTGCGCTTGATCTGCCACTGCCGGACTTCGCCGATGGGCAGCGCGCCGACCGTATTGGCCATGACGTTCTGCTGGTCGTTCTTCCATTCGCGCAGTACGTACTTCACCGTGGCATCCACCACGGCCTGCACCGTCACGCCAATTGCAAAGCCAGCAACGGGATTGGCCGTGGCTGCGCCGCTCAGCGTGCCGACTACCGCGCCCGTGGCGGGACCGATCGAGGAGCTCTGGCAGCCCGCGAGCGCCAGGCTGGCGGCCAGCGCCAGCATGCCAAACGCGCGCGTCACTGCAGCGAACCCCAGCGGGCGGTCGCCGGTTCGGCGCTGGCCCAGCGCCAGTTTTCGCCGTCACGGCAGACTGTCGTGACGTAGAACTCGCGTTCGGGATCGGCGCCCGCCTTGCCGGCGGGCGTGTCCACTGAGAACACCACTTCCTTGCATTGAAGGTCTCCGCCGCCGATCAGCCGGCTCACGGTGACCTGGCCGCGCGCGTCGTCCTCGATCGGCAACGCATGCTTGACGTTCCAGCTTGCGACCTTGCCCACCGCAAGCGCGCCGGCCGCCTTGGCGATCGCGTCCTGCTCTTCGCCGCGCGTCTGGCGCTGCGCATAGGCCAGCGCGGCCTTCGCGCCGGCCTGCACGCCCAGGCCGATGCCCGTGGCCACCGTGGCGTTGTCCGTCACCTTGTTGGCGATGGCCGTGCCGGCGATACCGGCCGCAGCGCCCGTGCCTTCTCCCAGCATCGAACTGCAGCCTGAAAGCGCGGCCAGCGCGGCGAGCCCCAGCAGGCAAAGCGCGCGGCGGCTCGCAAGGGTTGGCGAGATGGTGAACAAGCGGCGGGCCCTCCTGTGAAACTTGGCGGGCGCAAGTATAGGAGGGCGCACGGCCGCGCGGCCGAGGCCTTTACATTTGTTGGCATTTTTGTGCGGAGGCGTTCCCTCGCGCGCGCCACGTACGCAGCACCAGCTTCTCGACCTCAACCACGCAAAAGAGCACGCCGGCCGCCACCAGCGTCAGCGTCCAGTACTCCGGCGGCAGCGGTACGGTGCCGAAGACTTGGTTCATCGCGGGCAGGTAGATCAGTGCGCATTGCAGCAGGCCCAGCAGGATCGTGACCAGCCACAGCGCCTTGTTGCGGAACATGCTGAGCGTGATCGGCCACCGGTCCTGCAGCCGGCAGTTGAACAGATAGGTCCATTGCGCCGTCACCAGCGTCTGCAGAATGACAGTGCGGATGAAGTCTGGATCGCGCCCGGCAGCAATCAGGCTCTTTTCGATGATGAAGGCGGACGTGGTGAAGAGCAGCCCCACGAACGCGATGCGCCAGATGGCGAAGCCGTCCAGGATCGATTTCGCGGGATCGCGCGGCCGGCGCTGCATCATGCCCGGTTCGGCCGGTTCAAACGCCAGGCCGAAGGCCAGCGTGATGGAGGTCGCCATGTTCATCCACAGGATTTGCAGCGGCGTCAGCGGCGCCTGTGCGCCGGCCAGCAGCGCCACGATGACCAGCAGTCCCTGCGCCAGGTTGGTCGGCAGAATGAACAGGATCGTCTTCTTCAGGTTGTCGTAGACGCGGCGGCCTTCGCGCACGGCATAGGCAATGGAGGCGAAGTTGTCGTCCGCCAGCACCATGTCGGCGGCCTCTTTCGTGACCTCGGTGCCCTTGATGCCCATGGCCACCCCCACGTCCGCCTGCTTGAGCGCGGGCGCGTCGTTCACGCCATCCCCCGTCATGCCGACCACTTCGCCCATGGTTTGCAACGCACGCACCAGGCGCAGCTTGTGCTCGGGGCTGGTGCGGGCAAAGATATCGTGGTCGCGCGCGAGCGCGGCGAGCTGATCGTCGCCGATCTGCTGCAGCTGGGCGCCGGTCACCGCCTCGCGCACATGCGTCATGCCCAGCATGGCGCCGATCGCCAGCGCGGTCTCGGGGTGATCGCCCGTGATCATCTTCACGCGGATCCCTGCCTGGTTGCACTGCGCGATGGCCTCGATGGCCTCGGGACGGGGTGGGTCCATGATGCCGGCCACGCCCAGCAACACCAGCCCGTCCTGAAAGTCCGGATGGTCCAGCGCCGTGGCGCCCGCCGTGCCGGGCTTGTACGCCGCCGCCAATGTGCGCAGGCCTTGGTGCGCAAAGGCCTCCAGGCCGCGCTCCCAGTAGTCCAGCCGCAGCGGCTGGGGCCCGGCTTCGCCCTGTTCCTGCGCGCACAGCTTGAACAGCACGTCGGGCGCGCCGGTGACGTAGATGACATTCTGATCATGGTCGTCGCAGCGGCGCGCCATGTACTTGTAGCTGGAATCGAACGGCACCTTGCCATGTTTGGCGACGCCCTCCAGGCTCTGGCCGGCCTTGGTTGCCAGCACCATCATCGCGCCTTCCGTGGGGCCGCCCACGATGCGCCACTGCCCATCGGCATCTTCGTGCAGCTGGCTGTCGTTGCAGATGGCCGTGGCACGCACGAAGCGCGTCAGCGCGTCCTCGCGCTGCCAGTCCACGGGCGTTCCGTCGGATTCACGGGTGATCTCGCCGACCGGCCGGTAGTTGTCGCCCGACACGCGGTAAACGCCCTGCGCCAGCAGCACGTTCTTGGCGGTCATCTCATTCATGGTCAGGGTGCCCGTCTTGTCCGAGCAGATCACCGTCATTGCGCCCAGCGTTTCGACGGTGGGCAGTTTGCGGATGATGGCGCGGTTGCGCGCCATGCGTTGCACACCCAGCGACAGGATGATGGAGATGATGGCCGGCAGGCCTTCCGGCACGGAGGCCACGGCGATGCTGATCAACGACATCAGCAAGTCGGACAGCGGCATGTCGAGCACGTAACGGCCCAGCACGAACAGCGCCACCACCATCACCAGCACCACCTGGAAGATGCGCTTGCCCAGCAGCTCCATCTGTCGCAGGAGGGGCGTCTGCAGCGTCTGCACGTCCGTCATCATGCGGTTGATATGCCCGATTTCAGTATCGCTGCCGGTGGCCACGACGATGCCGCGCGCGTTGCCCGCGCTGACGTGAGTGCCCGAAAACCCGAGGTTCAGGCGGTCGCCCAGCGGCGCATCACCCGGCAGTGGCGCATCGTGCTTTTCGACGACAGTGGATTCACCCGTCAGCATCGATTCCTCGACGCGGAAATTGTGCGTATCGAAGAGCCGCACATCCGCCGGGATCTTGTCTCCGGGGCGCAGGATGACGATGTCGCCCGGCACCAGGTCGCGAGCGTCGATTTCTTCCTTCTGCCCGTCGCGCACCACGCGGGCATGGTTCGACAGCATATTGCGGATGCCGTCCAGCGAACGTTCGGCCCGGCTTTCCTGCACATAGCCAATGACGGCGTTGATGACCGCCACGGCCAGGATGACGCCGGTATCCAGCCAATGGCCCATCAGCGATGTCACCACCGCCGCACCCAGCAGGATGTAGATCAGCACGTCATTGAAGTGGCCCAGAAATCGCAGCCAGGCGCTGCGGCGGGCGGGTGGGGGCAGTGCGTTCAGGCCGTGGGTTTCCTGCCTGCGCCGGATCTGGTCCTGCGAAAGGCCCGCGGGACTGGTCACCTGAATGTCCAGCGTCTCGTCGACGGAGAACTGGTGCCAGGGGCGAGGAGCTTGCGGAGCCTGCGTGTTCGCCTGCGTCATAGCGTACGGCCTCCCGGAGGGACCGGCCCCGTGACCGTGCCGGGAGTCGGGGGCCGCACAGGTCAGTCCGGCGTCCATGATACGACGGGCTGCCAGCCCGGGGCGCATCACATCGGCCGCGAGCCCTTCAGATAGACCTCGCGCAACGCCGCCGCAAAAAGCGCCTCGACGTCGCGCCGCAATCCATCGGAGCGCGTGAACAGCGAGATCGGCGGAAGCGTCCAGTCAAACGAGTACGGCACGATGGCCGCGCCCGCGATGCGGACCAGTTCGTCGGCGATGTCGGCCGGCAGGATCGTGACGGCGCGGTCGCTGGCCACGATCATCTCGCCGATCAGCTTGGACGAGTCGCTTTGCACGGACGGCGGCGGCGGCGCCAGGCCAGCGCGCAAGAAGATGTCGGCCACTTGCTCGCGGATCGGGCTGCCCGGCGTGCCGAGGATCCAGTCCAGATCGGCCAGCCGGTTCCATTCCAGGCGCGACCGTCCCAGCCGGGCGGCCAGCCGGCGGCTGGCGATCAGACGCGGCTGCTGGTGGTACAGGACCTCGAAGCCGATGTTGCTCAAGTCGACCGAAGGCGTGGCCCAGCCGACGACCACATCCAACGTGTGGTCGCGCAGTTGGCGCAGCAGGGCCGGCCCCTGACCCTCGTGGATGGTCGCGGTCAGTTGCCGGCCCTGCGGCAAGGTGCGGCCGATCGCCGCCGACAGCATCTGGCCCGACACGAAGGGAATGACCCCGATGTGCAGGTGCGCGGCGTGCCCAGCGGCGACCGTTTCCATTTCCTGCACCAGATGGCCCAGGTCGTGGACCAGTGCGCGGGCGCGCGCCAGCACCACGGCGCCCATCGGCGTCGGCGTCATGCCCCGCACCGACCGGTCGAACAGGGGCACGCCGAACATGCTTTCCAGTTCGGCCAGCGCATTGGTCACGGCGGGCTGG
Organism: Achromobacter sp. 1012554356; assembly: GCF_059760815.1. NCBI lineage: Bacteria > Pseudomonadati > Pseudomonadota > Betaproteobacteria > Burkholderiales > Alcaligenaceae > Achromobacter > Achromobacter sp. 1012554356. The sequence continues at coordinate 22,259 of NZ_JCBANC010000059.1, forward strand.
CTGGTCGCCATGTGCTCGGCCACCCGGGTCAGCGACCCGTGCTGCTCGATCTGCAGCAGCAGCATCAGGTGGCGCATCTTCAGGCGCGAGGTCAATTTCCGGAAGACGGCGTCCGGATCAAAGGCTGTCATAGACAAGACATTAGGAAAACATAATGGGACGATATTAAATCCGAATGAACACCTTATGCCTTCCACCCTAGAATTTTGCACATTCAAGACAGCGAGGCCACAGCCCATGAACAACCCGTCCGACCGCCAGGCAGCCCTGGACTATCACGAGTTCCCCACCCCGGGAAAGATCTCCGTCGTGGCGTCCAAGCCGCTCGTCAACCAGCGCGACCTGGCGCTGGCGTATTCGCCCGGCGTGGCGGCGGCCTGCGAGGAAATCGTGGCTGACCCGTCCAACGTGTACCGCTACACCGCCCGCGGCAATCTGGTGGGCGTGATCTCCAACGGCACCGCGGTGCTGGGCCTGGGCAACATCGGCGCGCTGGCCTCCAAGCCGGTCATGGAAGGCAAGGCGGTGCTGTTCAAGAAGTTCGCCGGGCTGGACGTCTTTGACATCGAAATCAACGAGACCGACCCGGACAAGCTGGTCGAGATCATCGCCGGCCTGGAAGCCACCTTCGGCGGCATCAACCTTGAAGACATCAAAGCCCCGGAATGCTTCACCGTCGAGCGCAAGCTGCGCGAACGCATGAAGATCCCGGTCTTTCACGATGACCAGCACGGCACCGCCATTACCGTGTCGGCCGCCTTCATCAACGGCCTGAAGGTCGTGGGCAAGGACATCAAACAGGTCAAGGTCGTCACGTCCGGCGCGGGCGCTGCGGCGCTGGCGTGCCTGGACCTGATGGTCGATCTGGGCCTGCCGCTGGAAAACATCTGGGTGACCGACATCGAGGGCGTGGTCTACGAAGGCCGCACCACGCTGATGGACCCGGACAAGGCGCGCTTTGCGCAAAAGACCGACGCCCGCAAGCTGGCCGAGGTGATTCCCGGCGCCGACGTGTTCCTGGGCCTGTCGGCCGGCGGCGTGCTCAAGCCGGAAATGGTCGCCGCCATGGGCTCGCGTCCGCTGATCCTGGCGCTGGCCAACCCCACGCCGGAAATCCTGCCGGAAGTGGCGCACGGCGTGCGCGACGATGTGGTGATGGCCACGGGCCGTTCGGACTATCCGAACCAGGTCAACAACGTGCTGTGCTTCCCGTACATCTTCCGCGGCGCGCTGGACGTGGGCGCCACGACCATCACGCGCGAAATGGAAATGGCGGCGGTGCATGCCATCGCCGATCTGGCCGAGGAAGAGCAGAACGAAGTCGTGGCCGCCGCCTACGGCACCTATGACATTTCGTTCGGTCCCGAGTACCTGATCCCCAAGCCTTTCGATCCGCGCCTCATCGTGCGCATCGCGCCGGCCGTGGCCAAGGCTGCAATGGAAGGTGGCGTTGCCACGCGTCCGCTGGCGGACCTGGAAGCGTACGAAGAGCAACTGCAGCAGTTCGTGTACCACTCGGGCGCGTTCATGAAGCCGCTGTTCTCGGCGGCCAAGCGGATCGTGCGTTCGGGCGGCAAGGCGCGCATCGTCTTTACCGAAGGCGAAGACGAACGCGTGCTGCGTGCGGTGCAGGTGATCGTCGACGAAGGCCTGGCCCGTCCGATCCTGGTGGGCCGTCCCGCCGTGCTGCTGTCGCGCATCGAGAAATTCGGCCTGCGCCTGCGTCTGGGCGAAGACGTCGAAGTCACCAACCCCGAATACGACGAGCGCTTCCACCAATACTGGACGACGTATTGGGAGCTGATGAGCCGCCGTGGCATCACCAAGGAAATGGCGCGCGTGGAAATGCGCCGCCGCCTGACGCTGATCGGCGCGATGATGGTGCACCTGGGCGATGCCGACGGCATGGTCTGCGGCACGGTCGGCGCCTACCACGATCACCTGCGTTTCGTGGACGAGGTCATCGGCCGCCGTCCGGGTCACAACGTGTATGCGGCCATGAACATCCTGCTGCTCGACGAGCGCACGGTGGTGCTGGTCGACACGCACGTGAACGACGAGCCCACCGCCGAGCAGATCGCTGAATTCACCATCATGGCCGCGCAGGAAATGGCGCGCATGAATCTGGCGCCCAAGGTCGCGCTGTTGTCGCGCAGCAACTTCGGCTCGGGCAGCTCGGCCTCGGGCGAGAAGATGCGCCGCGCGCTGGAGCTGGTGCGCGAAGCGGCCCCGGACCTGGAAATCGACGGCGAAATGCACGGCGACTGCGCGCTGGACGAGGGCCTGCGCATGCGCATCCTGCCGTCGTCCACGCTCAAGGGCGAAGCCAACCTGCTGGTGTGCCCGAACGTTGACTCGGGCAATATCGCCTACAACCTGCTCAAGACGGCAGCGGGTGGCAACGTCGCGGTAGGTCCGTTCCTGCTGGGCGCCAATGCCCCCGTGCACATCCTGACCAACAGCTCCACCGTGCGCCGCATCATCAACATGACGGCCATGACGGTGCTCGACGCCAACCGCATCGAAGGCGCCTGAGCGCCCTCCAGCCTGCCGCGCGAACCGCGCGGACAAGACAATGCGCGCCGCTCCTCACGGAGCCGGCGCGCATTTTTTTGGGAGTGAGCGGCCAGGCTTAGTTCGCGCTGGCCTTCCAGGTGCCGTCCGGTTGCTTGCAGAACCAGAACTGCCAGGTTTCCGTCGTGGTGGTCCGCGCGAAATTGCCGACCAAAAAGCGGCAGACACGGTCATTGCCAGCTTTGGTGGTTTGCTTGGGCGTCAACTGCACCGTGATCGGCGCGGCCTTCTTGCGCTGGTGCGTGCTTTTCCATTCTGTGCTCTGGCCGTCGGCCGAGCTGTTCAGCGCCTGTGCCACGGCCTCGTGAAACGAGGCGCGGTCTGCCGGCAAGATTTGCGTGATGAGGGCGTCGTTGAGCATGACGGCCGGGGCGGCGACCGCCGCCGAGACCATGCCGGCGGACAGAAGCACTGCGGCAAGAACGCGGGGGTATTTCAAGATGGGCTCCTGATGTGAACAGCCAATGAGGCGGTAAGCGAGTCTGCACCGTGAATCTGAGCCGATAGTACGCCAAAAAAGGCCGCCCATCGGGCGGCCAAGCTACAACAAGGGGAGGGTAAATCGTCGCGCGGCCGGGCTGCCCTATACGTTGCGGGCCCCGTTGCCGTTTCAGTTTCCGTTTCAGTTGCCGTGATAAACGCCGGCGAACGGCATGTCATTCGGTTCCACGTTCGACACCTGGCCGGCGGCCTTCGCGGCGGCCAGTTCGGCCTTCACGTCGGCGCGGGTCTTGCCGGTGTGCGGCGTGCCATAGACCCCTTGGAACGGCGTGTTGTTCGGTTCGGCGTTGGTGTTGATGCCGGCAGCCTTGGCGGCGGCCTTCGCGGCAGCAAGTTCGGCCTGCACCTGAGCGCGGGTGGGGCCTTCGTACGGCGTGCCGTAGACGCCCTGGAAGGGCACGTTGTTGGGTTCGATGTTGGGCGAGGCGTAGGCGCCGGCGCTCAGTGCAGTCAGCGAGAACATCAAAGCGGTAGCAAGGGTCTTCATGGTAAACCTCCGATTTCTAGAGCCTGGGAGCGAATCCGGCGGCCTTTCCGTCGTGGTTCGTTGCTGTTTCCCGATGGCTTGAATCTTGCGCCGATCTAGAATGCGGATAAACCCGGATATCGGTAAAAGATAATTCCATCAATGGGAAAATGCGGCTTCAATTTCTATTGAGTCACCATTTTTGGAATGCCGAAGCGGGGTGGACCGACAGGACTGTGCATGGAAAAAATCGACCTCACCCGAGAGAAGGCCACGCTTCTCATCACGCTGTACGCCAAGGCGCGAGAAAGTCGGCTGCCCAATTCCGTGTTGCAGGACCATCACGCCGCCGATGCCGTCGCCCGCATCGATTACGATTTTTCCCGCCTGCGCATGCGCCGCGACGAAATGGTCGGTCTGGCGATGCGCGCCCACACGCTGGATGGCTGGGCCCGCGAATTCATCGCCGCGCACGGCGAGGCAACCGTGCTGCATCTGGGCTGCGGGCTGGACACCCGCGTGCAGCGGGTGGATCCGCCACCGGGCATCGGCTGGTACGAGGTCGACTATCCCGAGGTCATCGAACTGCGCAGCAAGCTGTATCCGCCGCGGCCGGGCTGCACGCTGGTGGGCACGCCCGTCACGGACCTGGACTGGCTGGCGCGAATCCCGGCGGGCAAGCCGACGCTGGTCGTGGCCGAAGGGCTTTTTCTTTATCTGCCCGAAGACGCGCTGCTGACCTTGCTTCGCGCGGTGACGGCGCGGTTTCCGTCCGGCGAGGTCGTCTTTGACGCCTACAACCGCCTGGGCTTGAGCTGGGTGGCGCACAACCGCATGATCCAATCGACGGGCGCCGTCACGCGCTGGAGCCTGAGGCGCCCGCAGGATCTGGAGGCGCAGGTGCCCGCCTTGCGGCTGCGCGCGGTGCGCGGCGGGTATGAAACGGACGACGCCGCGCAGCGGGCACGGTATTCGCTGCCGGCGCAGGCGGCGTTATGGCTGATGCGCCGGGTCGAGCCGTTGGGTAGTATGACCAGGCTGCTGCGCTATCACTATTAGCGGTCAGTAGTGCGGCGGCAGTTCGTCGCGCAGGCTGCGAAAGGGGGCTGCCCCCTCGGGCGCCTGCTGGCGCAGGTCAGCGACCTCGCGCATGAGCCGGTCAATCTGCTGTTGTTGGCGGACGATGATCTGGTTCAACTGCTCCAGAAGATCATCCGAGAAGCTGGCTTTGACCTCCAGGTCCATCAGCCGGCGTTCGATGTCTTGCGTATTTTCCATGGCGGGTATTAGAACCCATTCCCGCCCAAGCACAGGAGAGAAGTTTGGTACAGCGGCAATGGCGGGGCAGCGGAACGTGGCGGTGGACGGCAAGCACGATCCTGGCGCTTGCACCGGCTGCCACCGCGCTGGCGCAAGCCGACACGCTGGCCCCGGTGGTGGTGACCGGCACGCGGCTGGGCACCGCCGTGCTGGACACGCCGGCATCCGTCGATGTCGTCCAGGGCCGCACCATGCGGTGGCAGCAGCCCGGCATCAACCTGTCCGAAGGGCTGGCCAGCGTGCCTGGCCTGCAGATCCAGAACCGCCAGAACTACGCGCAGGATCTGCAGATCTCCAGCCGCGGCTTCGGTGCGCGGTCCACGTTCGGCGTGCGCGGCGTGCGCCTGTATGTGGACGGCATTCCTGCAACGATGCCCGATGGCCAGGGGCAGACCTCCAATATCGACATCGGCTCCATCGACCGCGTCGAGGTGCTGCGCGGACCGTTTTCCGCCCTGTACGGCAACTCCTCTGGCGGCGTCATCCAGGTGTTCACGCAGGACGGCGCGAATCCGCCTGAAATCACTGCCAGCGGCTGGGGCGGCAGCTACGGCACGTGGCGCTATGGGGCCCAGGCAAGCGGCGTCACGGGTATGGGCGCGGGTCAGCTCGATTACGTGCTGGACCTCTCGCGTTTCACCACCGACGGCTATCGCGACCACAGCGCCGCGCGCAAGAATCTGGGCAACGCCAAGCTGGGCCTGCAACTGAACGACGACAGCCGCCTGACACTCGTCGTCAACAGCGTCGACCTGAAGGCGCAGGATCCATTGGGCCTGACCTACCAGCAGTTCCAGGACGACCCGCGCAGCGCGCCGCTGGCCGAGCAGTACAACACCCGCAAGACGGTCAAGCAGACGCAGGGCGGGCTGGTGTTCGATCACCAGGTCGACGGCCGCAACGCGCTGCGCGTGATGGTTTATTACGGCCAGCGCGACACGACGCAATATCAATCGATCCCGCCCGCCGTGCAGATTCCGCCCACGCAAGCCGGCGGCGTAATTGATTTGAAGCGTCAGTACGGCGGGGCGGACGTGCGCTGGACCTCGGAGTTGACCCTGGCGGGCCGCGCGTTGACCGTGATCGGCGGCTTCTCGTACGACACCATGCAGGAAGACCGCAAGGGCTTTGAGAATTTCATCGGTTCTGGCGCAAGCCGGCAACTGGGTGTGAAAGGCGCGCTGCGGCGGGACGAAACCAATCGCGTGTACAACGCCGATCCCTACGCGCAAGCCTCCTGGAACTTTGCCGATCGCTGGACGCTGGACGCCGGCCTGCGTTACAGCACCGTCCGCTTCGACTCCGACGACCACTACATCACCGCCGGCAACACCGACGACAGCGGCGGCGCGCGCTACCGCAAAGCCTTGCCTGTGGCCGCGCTGCGCTATGCCGTCAACGACGATGTCAGCGTCTACACCTCATACGGACGCGGGTTCGAGACGCCAACCCTGAACGAGATCTCGTACCGGCCCGGCGGTGAGCCGGGCTTGAACTTCGGCTTGATGCCCTCGGTCAGCACCAACGTCGAGGCCGGCGTCAAGGCGCGGATGGCGGGCGGCCTCTTGACGGCCGCGGTGTTCAGCACCCGCACCGACGACGAGATCGTGTCTGCGGGCAGCCTGGGCGGGCGCACCAGCTACCAGAACGCCGGCCGCACCCGCCGCGATGGCCTGGAGCTGAGCTGGTCCGGCGAATTCGCGCGGCACTGGCGCACGCAGGTTGCCTACACGCTGCTCAACGCGCGCTACGCCGACGACGGCAGCGGCGATATCCGCGCGGGCAACAAGATCCCCGGCATTGCCCGCCAGGCGGCCTACGCGTCTCTGGCCTGGGCGCCGCCCGAAGGTTGGCAGGCGGGGGTGGAAGGCCGTTATCTGAGCAAGATCTACGTCAACGACGCCAACAACGGCGACGCGCCCGCCTATTTCGTGGCGGCCGCCAGCATCGGCTACATCAAGCGCGCGGGGCCATGGGAATTGAACGCCTACGCCCGCGTCGACAACCTGTTTGATCGCGACTATGCGGGCTCGGTCATCGTCAACGAAGGCAATGGGCGTTATTACGAACCGGCGCCGGGACGGAATGCGGGCGTGGGTGTGGGGGCGACTTACCGGTTCTGAAAGGGGCGTTTAACGCGCCCTACGCGGCGGCGGGGTAGCAGAACGCGTGGTCCTCGCAATCGCTGCATCCCGGTGCGGCGGCGGCGGGCAGGTCTGCGTGTTCGCACGCGGATTGCGCCAGGAATTTCTTCCAGCGCACGTTGTCCACGTTGCGGCTCACCAGCCCCGGATAGTGACGCGCGAGCAGCACGGTGACGTCTTCGCGTCCTGATAGGCCCAGATCGCGCCACAGGTGGTCGGGCCGCAGGCACGCGAGCGCGAGGATGCTGCTGACCCATGGGGTGGTGTCGGGGCCTGGTGCGCTGTAGGCGTCGAGCAGGACGCGCATCAACAGCGTGAAGCCGGGCTGTGGATCGATCGTGCCCGTGCCGACGTAGGCGGCATATTGCTCGCGCAGCGCGGACAAGGATGTGTCGAAGCCGGTCAGGGCGCCCGGGAACAGATAGTCGAGCAAGTCGTGCAGTTCTGCCGGCGACAAGCCGCTGCGCGCGAGGTCGTTGTGGGCGATGCTGGTGCCGATGACGGCCGCGAAAAAGCCGGCGTCGGGATGAACGGGCGGTGCGTGACGCAGCAAGGCATGCGCAAACCGCTGGGCCCGATCAATAATGCTGGCGTCGGAAATAAAGGGCGGCACGGGCACGGCGTCCATCATGATTCTTAATGCGGTAACGGTTTTATTAAGCTGTTAACTAAACAGTGTAGGGGCGAATATATAACGAAAAATCGGCGCGTTTCTGCCATATGCCAGGAATCTGCGTTGGGACATACCCCAGGGTGTTTAGCGGGGACAGGTATCATCGGCGTCCTTCCCATTGCCTGATTTCCCAAGTTATGCCGCGCCGTTATCGCCCCGCTGTCACCCGTCTGTTCGGCGCCGTCGCGCTGGCGTTGGCCGCCATGGCGGCATCGCCACCGCCCGCACTGGCCTTTGACGTCGGGGCGGTGATTGACTCGATCCGTCTTTCCCGCTATCCGCTGCGCGAACCCGAGCGCCGGGTCTGGGGCACCGAAAACGTCAAGGACGCCGTCCTCGTCGGGCAGATGGAAAACCGGCTGTACCTGTACCGGTACGTGCGCGAGGGGGCCAAGGAATTCAAGCTGGATTTCCGTTCGCAGCCGCTGGTGATCGACCCGGAAGGCTGGAAGGCGTCGCGCGAGGACAACGTGGCCGTCCGGTCCCCCCGCACGGGCGAGGCCTTCTACTGGGTCGGTTATGCCGATCGCGCCGCCAGCACCGGCAAGGCCACGGGTTTCCTGGTGGACGACAAAGGCGAGGCCGCTTCGGTCAATGCCGACACGCAGCTTGCCGTGGTCACGAGCGGCCGGCCGTGGGACGAGGCACGCCGGGCGCAGGCGCTGGCGACGTTGCAGACCGCGCTGCGCGACTATCCCGCGCGGCTGAACGCGTTTCCCGCGCAGGTGCGTTTTGAACACCAGACCGCGCCAGACGTGACGGCCACCTTCCGCACGTTGCATCAAGTGGCGCGGGCCATTCCGCGCGCCAAGACCGCGGAGTTCGACCGTGCGCTGGCCGATCTGCGCCGTTTCGTCATGGCGCAGGATTATCGCGAGATCGATCCGGGCGGCAAGGACGCCGAGATGCTGACCGCCTTGAACGATTACGGCTTCTGGCTGGCCGAATCGGGCGACACGGCGCAGGCGGAACGCATCCTGACCGACGTGCTGCGGCGCGATCCGTCGCGCACCGCCGCCTATCTGAACCGCGCCGACGCCCGCTGGAAACAGCGCGAGAAATCGCGTGAGCAGCGGGCCTATTACGAGGCGCTGGCGCGCGAGGACTACCGGCTGTATTGCACAAAACGCCTTGCCGTTGAGGACACCATTCCGGCCAACATCGCGTCGCGCATCGGCGCGGCGCTGGAAGTCTCCGCGCTGGATGCGCAGGTCTGCCGTCCGCGCCTGGCCATCTTTCAGGCGATCCAGGCGAGCGATCTGGACGCGGTGCGGGCCCAGCTCGCGGGCGGACAGGATCCGAACGGCGTGAACGAATACGGCAGGTCCGCACTGGCCGTGGCCGTGTCGCGCAAGCAACTTGAAATGGTGCGCGTGCTGCTGAACGCGGGCGCCAAGGCGGATGGCCCCGACAACGGGTTCTCGCTGGTCGCCAGCGCGTTGCCGGACGTCAAGGACACCCGCCCAGCCGCGGAGCGCTATGCGCTGGCCGACATCCTGATCGCCGCGGGCGCGCCGGTGGATGCGCTGGATTCGAACGGCACGCCGCTACTGATGCGCCGGATCTCCTACTACAGCGAAAACCGCGACAACCTGGTCTATCTGCTGGAGAAGGGCGCCAATCCCAACGCGCGCGAAAAGAACGGGCGCACGCCGCTGCACGCGGCGCTGCAAACGCCCAAGAATTTCTGGTTTGCCGAAAAGCTGCTCGCGCGCGGCGCGGACATCAATGCCGCCTACACCCGCATGTATTACGGCAACAGCCCCATGTGGGAAACGCCGCTGCTCGAGGCCCTGCGCGAATCGCCGAGCGGCGATCTGACGCCGACGGCGGCCTATGCGGTGCCAGAGCGCGTGACGTTTGCGCTAGCCCATGGCGCCGATCCCGCAGTCGGCGGCTACGGCGCCAGCAAGGAAGCGCCGGACCGCAACGGGCTGAACGAAGGACTGTCGCTGGCGGTCCGCTATCTGCAACCCGGCCTGATCGATCAGCTGGTGCAGGCCGCCAGGCCCCCGCAGGCGCCGCTTTCGACAGAGCCGTTGTCCAGTCTGCTGTCTACGTGGAATCACATGGAGAAACGCGCGGCGGCCGACGGCAACAGCGCGGCGTGGGACGGCCAGCGCGCGCGGCTGCGCGCCACTGCGGACCGGCTGGTGGCCGCGGGGGTGCCGCTGGCCGCGCCGGCCGGCACGGCGGGACCGCTGCGCAACCGGATCGCGCCGCTCAGCCTGCCGTGGCTGCCCGATGATCTGTACGAGGCCTGGCTGAAGGCGGGCGCGGACCCGACCGACCGGAGCGATTCCGACATGCGGATCGAGGGCGTCGCGGCGGCGGACGTGCTGCCGCTGGTGACGATGCTGAACCTGGGCATGGACAACAAGGTGCGGCTGCTGCTCGAACATGGCGGCACGCCGAAGACGCCGGCCCGTTGCGGCATGGCGGTGGCGGACGTGCTGGCCTGGCAGCTTGGCAACAATGGTCCGGTCAGCCCGATGGGCGGACGTGCGATCAAGCAGGTGCTCGATGCGGCTGCCGGCCCGGCCGGATGCGATCTGAACCAGACGTCGCGCGTGCAGCCGTTCGTGGGGGTGACGGCCACCGAACTGGCACGGCGCGCCGAGGTGGACCTGGCGCCGCCCGCTTCGCCGCGCTGATCCGGCTCCCCCAAAAAAAACAGGCACCCGAAGGTGCCTGTTTTTACTTGCCGGATCGGCAAGCCGTCATTACATGGCGTGGCCCATGTTGACGTTCATGTTGTACAGCACCCAGGCCGAACCACCGACGATGATGAAGATGATCATCACGGTGAAGACGAACGTGGCCAGGTTGTCGCGGGACGACTTCGATGCGCCCATGTGCAGGAAGTACACCAGCTGAACCAGCAGCTGGAGGATGCACAGTGCCACCACGCCAATGATCGTGGCGTTGTGGGACAGCGCGCCGTGCATCACCAGGCCGAACGAGCCGAAGGTGAGCAGCAGCGAGAGCACGAAACCGATGATGTAGGACTTCAGGCTGCCATGGTCGGCGGCGTGATCGTCGTGGCCGTGTGCGGCCGCAGCGGAGTGCGACATCAGAGGGCTCCCAGAAGATAGACAAAGGTGAAGACGCAGATCCAGACGATGTCCAGGAAGTGCCAGAACAGGCTCAGGCACGCCAGACGACGCTTGTTGATCGAGTCCAGGCCATGACGGCGGATCATGTCGAGCATGACGATGATCCAGATCAGGCCAAAGGTCACGTGCAGGCCGTGCGTACCGATCAGCGTGAAGAACGCGGACAGGTAGGCGCTGCGGCCCGGGTCGGCGCCGATGCTGATCAGGTGATGGAATTCATAGATTTCCATCGCGATGAAGCCCGCGCCGAACAGGAACGTGACCATCAACCAGCCCATGGCACGGCTCTTGTTGTTGGCGTGCACGTTCAGGTTGGCCATGCCGAAGGTGAAGCTGGACACCAGCAGCAACAGCGTTTCGACCAGGACGAAGTTCAGGTCGAACAGTTCCTTGCCGGACGGACCGCCCGCGGTGGCGTTGGACAACACCGCGAACGTGGCGAACAGCACCGAAAAGATCAGCAAGTCGCTCATCAGATAGACCCAGAAACCGAAAACGGTCTTGGATCCATCGTCGTGATGCGCGTGATCGTCGTGACCCGCGTGGGGGTGAGTGGCTACGGCTTGAATCATGGCTCAGGCGGCCTTCTGCATTTTGTCAAAGTGAGCGTTTTCGATGCGTTCGACTTCCGCGGCCGGGACCCAGTAGTCGACGTCGCGGTCATAGGCGCGAACGATGAACGAACCGATCATGCCCACGAGGCCGGCGATCGACAGCCACCAGATGTGCCAGATCAGCGCAAAGCACATGACCAGGCCAAAGGCGCCAATCCAGACACCGGCGGCGGTGTTCTTCGGCATGTGGATGTCTTCGTACTTGGCCGGGCGCTTGTACGCCTTGCCGCTTTGCTTGTCTTCCCAGAACTGGTCCAGTTCATCGACGTGAGGAACGTGGGCAAAGTTGTAGAAAGGCGCGGGCGAGGAGATCGACCATTCCAGCGTGCGGCCATCCCACGGATCGCCGGTGACGTCCTGGTTCTGCTTGCGCTGACGCACGGAGACAAACACTTGCTGCAGCAGGAAGAAGATGCCCAGCATGATCAGCGCGGCGCCAGCCAGCGCGACCAGCAGGTAAGGCTGCCATTCGGGGTTGTCGTAGTGGTTCAGGCGACGCGTCATGCCCTTGAAGCCCAGGATGTACAGGGGCATGAAGGCCATGAAGAAACCGACGAACCAGCAGTAGAACGAGTAACGGCCCAGACGCTCGTTCAGCGTGAAGCCGAACGCCTTCGGGAACCAGTAGATCATGCCGGCGATGCAGCCGAACACCACGCCACCAATGATGGTGTTGTGGAAGTGCGCGATCAGGAACAGGCTGTTGTGCAGCACGAAGGACACGCCGGGGATGGCCAGCATCACGCCGGTCATGCCGCCGATGACGAACACGATCATGAAGCCCAGCGTCCACAGCACCGGCGTCGTGATGCGCAGGCGGCCGCGGTAGATGGTGAACAGCCAGTTGAAGATCTTGGCCCCGGTCGGGATCGAGATGATCATTGTCGCTATGCCAAAGAAGGCATTGACGTTGGCCCCCGCGCCCATGGTGAAGAAGTGGTGCAGCCAGACCAGGAACGACAGCACGCCGATGGCGGCCGTGGCGTAAACCATGGACTTGTAGCCGAACAGCGTCTTGCGGGCGAACGTGGCAACGATTTCCGAATACACGCCGAACGCCGGGAGCACCAGAATGTAGACCTCGGGGTGACCCCAGATCCAGATCAGGTTCACGTACATCATGACGTTGCCGCCACCATCGTTCGTGAAGAAGTGCGTGCCCAGGTAGCGGTCCATCGTCAGCAGCGCCAGGGTCGCAGCCAGCACGGGGAAGGCGGCGACGATCAGGACGTTGGTGACCAGCGAGGTCCACGTGAAGATCGGCATCTTCATCAGGGTCATGCCCGGTGCGCGCATGCGCAGGATGGTGACGATGAAGTTGATGCCGCTAAGCGTTGTCCCTAGCCCGGAGATCTGCAGCGCCCAGAGGTAGTAATCCACCCCCACGCTTGGACTGTAGTCCAGCCCGGACAGCGGCGGATACGCGAGCCAGCCGGTCGCGGCGAATTCGCCCACGAACAGCGACAGCATCATCAGCACGACGCCAGCGGCGAACAGCCAGAAGCTCAACGAGTTCAGGAACGGGTACGCCACGTCGCGGGCGCCGATCTGCAGCGGCACGACGATGTTCATCAGCCCGGTGATGAAGGGCATCGCCATGAAGAAAATCATGATGACGCCGTGGGCGGTGAAGATCTGGTCGTAGTGGTGCGGAGGCAGGAAGCCCGCCGAGTCCGCGGACGCGACGGCAAGCTGCGTGCGCATCATGATGGCGTCGGCAAAGCCGCGCAGCAGCATGATCAGCGCGACGATGATGTACATCACGCCGATGCGCTTGTGGTCGACGGAGGTGAGCCACTCCGTCCACAGGTACTGCCACTTCTTGAAGTAGGTGATGGCGCCGAAGACCGCTAGGCCTCCCAGGCACACGGCGGCCAGCGTAACCATGACGATAGGGTCATGGTACGGAATGGCCTCGAGGGTGAGTTTCCCGAGCATTGTTAGTTGATTCCTGCGATCAGATTATTCGACGTGGAGGTGCACGTGGCGGAGTCCACGCCGGCCATCTTGGTCATCGTGCTGCCCAGAATGAAATCAAACATGGCGGGCGGCGCCGACGAATACTTCACGACCGGGTTGCGCTCGCTGCGCTTGGTCAGTTCCGCGTAGACATCGGGGGTCAGCGCGGTGGGAGCAGCCTTCGCTTCCTTGATCCAGTTGTCGAACCCTTCCTGCGACATGGCGTGCGCCTTGAAGCGCATGCCCGAGAAGCCGCCGCCGCTGTAGTTGGCCGAAATGCCGGCGTAGGTGCCGATTTCGCGCGCGTTCAGGTGCAGCTTGGTCTCCATGCCGGCCATCGAGTAGATCTGGCTGCCGAGCTGGGGAATGAAGAACGAGTTCATGACCGAGGCCGACGTGATCCGGAAGTTGACCGGAACGTCCACGGGGAACGCGATCTCGTTGACCGTGGCGATGTCGTATTCGGGGTAGATGAAGAGCCACTTCCAATCCAGCGAAACCACCTCGATGGTCACCGGCTTGTGATCGGACACGAGCGGCTTGTAGGGATCCAGCGCGTGCGTGGAGCGCCAGGTGATCACGGCAAGAATCGCCACGATGATACAAGGGACGGTCCAGACCACGACTTCGATTGCCGTGGAGTGAGCCCACTTGGGCTGGTAGTCAGCTTTGGTGTTGGAAGCGCGGTATTTCCAGGCAAACGCCACGATCATGATGAGGACTGGAATTACGACGAGGAGCATGAGCCCGGTCGCCGTCAGCAGCAACGTCTTTTCCTGGATGCCGATATCTCCCTTGGGGGAGAGGATTTCCATGTTGCAGCCGCCAAGCAGCATGACCGCGCCGACGCCAAATATGCGCGTAAGGGTCGCAAGGAGGGGGTGTTTCACGTACAGCCTTGGATGGAAGGTGGGAAATGCTGCAAAGCAGCAGACTGGAATGCTGCTAGGCAGCAACGTCCATCCTATCGGTTTGATCTGGGTCAAGCCTGCGACGAAAGGTCGCATTGCCTGGGAGAAATCCGGCCCAATGGCGGCGGATTCAGGGTTTTCCTAGGGGAGCAGAAGCCCCGAGGGGAGGGAGGGGGTGCGACGATATGTCGCACGTGCACATGGGGGTGTTGTAAAGATGTGTCGCCCCGCACAACTCATTCCGGGAGAACCTCGCGTTCCGGCCCCGGTTTTTTGGCCAGCTTGCGTTGAAGCGAGCGCCGATGCATGCCCAGAAGCCGCGCCGCGGCCGAAACGTTGCCGCCGGTCTCGTGCAGGGCCTGGTGAATGTGCTCCCATTCTAGGCGGTGCAATGGCGTCATGGTCGTTTCGATCGTAACTGTTTCTGGCTTCACCAGACCCAGCGTGCGCAGGATCATGGGCGCCGTGGCTGGCTTGGGCAGGTAGTCGTCGGCGCCGCGCTTGATGGCTTCCACGGCGGTCGCCACGCTGGCATAGCCGGTGACCAGCAGGATGCGCATGTCCTCGCGCAGGGCGCGCAGCGGGCGGATCAGGGTCAGGCCCGAATCTTCGCCCAGGCGCAAGTCCACCAGGGCAAAGGCCGGACGGATTTCCTCGGCCACGCGCAGCGCCTCGGCGATGCCGGTGGCGGTTCGGGTTTCCAGGCCCCGGCGCGACAGGCTGCGCTGCAGGGTGCGCACGTAGAGTTCGTCGTCGTCGATCAGCAGGCCAAGATCGTTTGCATTCATCACATTCAGGTCCCGGGGTTGCCGAGAGGCAAATAAAAGCGGATGCGGGTGCCGCCGCCTTCGGCCGCGGTCATGGTCATTTCGCCGCCCATCTGTTCCACGGTGGCGTGCGACAGGGCCAGGCCCACGCCCAGCCCTCCCGGCTTGCCGCTGTTGAACAGGCTGGTCGCCGGCAGCACGGCATGGTCGGGGTCGAAGCCCTGCCCGTAGTCCCGGACTTCGCCGCGCAGGGCGCCATAACCGTATTCCAGATGCAGGTCCACGCGGGGCGCGTCGGCGGATTCCCCCGCGTCCGCGGCGTTGTTCAGCAACGCCTGCAGCAGGTGGGCAATGGCCGGATCGACGCGCAGGCTGGTGGGCAGCGTGCCCGAGCGTTGCAGGTCGATGGTCGGCCGGATCAGGCGCCATTGCCCCACGACGCGAACCAGATCCACGGCGGTTGGGACCGCCAGATTGCGGATGCGTTCCCGGCACAGGGCCAGAAGCTGGCTGAGGGTCGTGACGTCTTCGCGCAGGTCCTCGTCGTCCTGGACCTCGGCGGCAATCTCGTCTGTCAGGAGCGTCATGGTGGCGAGCGGCGTGTTCAGCTCGTGCGCCATCGCGGCGGCGTGGGTCGCCAGGGCGACGATGCCCTCGTTGCGGGTGAAGCGTTCGCGCAGGCGGGCCAGCTCGCGCTCGCGGGCGCGCATGTCGGCGGCCAGCCGGGTCGAGAACACCAGCACCACCACCACCGAAATCAGGAAATTGGCGCCCAGACCCCACAGCAGCAGGGTGTGGGGGTCTACGTCGCCGCGCAGGGGCTGGCCGAAGATGGCGGCGGCGGCGTAACCAAGCACGCCGGCCAGCGCCGCTGCGAGCGCCCAGTTGCGGGGCAACGCCAGCGCGGCCAGCGCGGTCAGGATCAGGAACATCGTCCCGAACGGGTTGCTGATGCCGCCGCTCCAGCCCACCATCCAGGCCAGCACTGCCATGTCGATGAACAGGTGGCCGAAGGCGGTGGCGTGGGAGAGGTCGCGCGGATGGCGCAGGCGCAGGCTGGCGTAGACGTTGAAGCCGATCAGGAGGCCCACGCCCAGCCACAGCGGTTCCAGCGGCAGATCCAGGCCCAGCACGCTGCTCGCGACGAGGACGGTGGCGGCCTGGCCCGCGATGGCGAGCCAGCGCAGGCTGCAGAGGGTACGCAGGAAGGAAAAGGCGGAACTACCGGGCATATCCAGATACAGAGGCGCCGGCCAGCCTGCCGGCAGTTACGAACGCCCGGCTGCGCGGAACGCTGGCATCCGGAGCGCGGCGGCGGTGGCCGGCGGCAGCCCGGGCCGGAAGGCGCGGGCGTCGGATGTGCAGGCATTGTATGGTGAATCGGAGGGCAGCGCTGTCAAGCGGCGGGTCAATGTGTCCCCCATATGTGCGCTCCGCGGCACGCGGCAGGCGCGCGATGAGCGCCTGCCGCCCGCCATCAGTGGCCGTGACCGGCGGCCGGCGCGGCGGTCGCATTCAGCGGCCGGGCCACCGCGTCGATCGGCACGCGCCGTTGCTTGCGAGCCGCGTCCTCCACGATCAGCGTCAGGGCGACGTGGTCGCCCGGCACGATCTGCTTGGCCAGGTCGATGAGCATGACGTGGTAGCCGCCGGGCTTGAGCTGAACCGCCTGCCCAGCGGGCAAGTCGACGCCGGCGACCTGGCGCATCTTCATGACGTTGTCCTGCATCGCCATCTCGTGCACTTCCACGTGCTTGGCCGCCTGCGATTCCACGCCGACCAGCCGGCCGGCTTCCTTGGACGTGAGTTGCATGAACACGCCGGTCGCGTGTTGGTTGGGCACCGTGGCGCGCACCCAGGCGTCCTGCACGGCCAGGCCGGCGTCCTGTGCCAGCACGGAATGGCTGAATCCGGCCAGGGCCACGGCGAAGACGGCGGCCAGGGGTTTGATCGAAAGCTTTTTCATGAGGGTTTCCTTGACTGGGTTCAGAGCACGGTGCGCAGGTCTTGCGCGCATTCCTGCGCGCTCTGCTGATGGCGCAGCGCCACGCGCATCTTGCCTTCGGCGTCGATGAGGTACGTCAGCGCGGTGTGGTCCATGGTGTAGGACGAGCCGGTCGGGACTTTCTGGTAGAACACCTTGAAGGCCTGGGCGGCGGCGCGGGTCTGTTCCGCCGTGCCCCGCAGGCCGACGAAGCCGGGGTCGAAGGCCTGGGTGTAGGCGCGCAGGATTTCGGGCGTGTCGCGCTCGGGGTCGACAGTGATGAAGAGGACGCGCAGCTTGTCGGCGTCCTTGCCCAGCAGCGTCTTGATTTCGACCGCCCGGGTCAGTGCCGTCGGGCAGATGTCCGGGCATTGGGTGAAGCCGAAGAACAGCATGACCGGATGCCCGCGGTAGTCGGCCAGGCTGCGGGTCTTGCCGTCAGTGTCCTGCAACTGGAAATCGCCGGTGGTCATGCCCGACAGGTCCATGCCGTGCAGCGGCGGGACCTCGGGGCCGCAGCCGGCCAGCGGCAGCAGGGCCAGCGTCGACAGCAGCAGGCGCCGGCGCGGGTCGGGAGCGCCCGACGTCGGGGCGGCGCGCGTCACGCCGGCGGGCGTGCGCGAGAAAAAGGAATTCATTGAAACCTCTGGATTGACGAGTCGGCCGCGCGGACTGGCCGTGCGGCAAGTGCCGTCCGCAGCGTCTTACTAATTAGTAGTAAGGGGCGGGGGCGATCCTGGACGAGGTCAGGCCAGCGGTGGCGGGGCCCGCGAACCCAGCGGC
>NZ_JCBANC010000060.1:0-39627 GCF_059760815.1 Achromobacter sp. 1012554356
GCCGTCGCCCGTGGACGCGGGCGACGCCAAGGACGCCGGCAATGCGCCCAAGCCCGCCGCCAAGCCGCAGGAAGGCGTGCTGGCGACGCTGTCCGCGCTGCTCGCCAAGCCCGCGCTGTGGGGCGCGTTCCTGTTCTTTGCGTGCACGTCGATTGCGCTGTCGTCGGTGCAGAACTACACGATTCCGCTGCTCGGCCAGCTTTACGACCTGTCCAAGGTCACGGCCAGCTCGGCGCTGTCCGGCTACATGGTCGCCTCGGCCGTCGGCATGGCGGCGGGCGGCTTCCTGGTGTCGGCCAATCCGCGCACCGAGCGCACCGTCATGGTCGCGCTCATCCTGGCGGGTCTGACGCTGGTGGTGCTGGCGCTGGGGCTCGTGCCGGCCGTGCTGGCCGCGCCCGTCGTGGGCTTGGCGGGCTTCTGCTCGGGCGTGGCCGCGCCGTCGCGCGACATGCTGATCCGCCGCGTGACGCCCAAGGGCTCGACCGGATCGGTCTACGGCCTGGTGTATTCCGGCATGGACGTCGGTTCGGCCCTGGGGCCGCTGGCCTTCGGCCTGCTGCTGGATGCCGGACTGCGGCAGGGTCCGTGGGTGGGGGCGGGCGTGGCGTTCGCCGTGGCCGCGTTCCTGGCCCAGTGGATCGCGGTGCAGGCGCGCCGCGCCGAACCGCCGGTTGCTGTGGCCGCCGCGCGTCCCTGAGGGCTTGATCCTCCTTGACGGCGCCGGCAGCACGTTGCGCGCCGTCAAGATTCGGTTTCGGCCCACTGCGCCGCCCCGCGTCGATTGACGCCTCGCAAAGTCCCCGCAGGGCTTCCTCGCTGTAATAACCACATAGTTGGACTGGTTATTCACAGGAGAAGCAAATGAGAAAGAAAACAACGTTGCTGGCTGCGGGGCTGGTACTCGGACTGTGGGCAGGGCAGGTCTGGAGCGCATCGCAAGAGCCCATCCAGCCCATCGAGCCGGCCGTCATCAAAGAGCCGGCCAAGGTCGAACTGGGCAAGAAGCTCTTCTTCGATCCCCGTCTGTCGCGCTCCGGCGCAATCTCCTGTAATTCGTGCCACAACCTTGCCATGGGCGGCTCGGACAACCTGAAGGCCTCCATCGGCCACAAGTGGCAGCAGGGCGGCATCAACTCCCCGACGGTGCTCAATTCCAGCCTGAACATCGCCCAATTCTGGGACGGCCGCGCCAAGGACCTGCGCGAACAGGCGGGAGGCCCGATCGAAAACCCGATGGAAATGGCCTCCACGCACGAGCTGGCGGTGCAGGTGCTCAACTCCATTCCGGGTTACCGCGCCGAATTCAAGCAGGTCTTCGGCAAGGACACGATCACCATCGGCGAAGTCACCAGCGCGCTGGCCGCATTTGAGGAGACGCTGGTCACGCCGAACTCGCGCTTCGACCAATGGCTCAAGGGCGACAAAAAGGCGCTGACCGTGCGCGAGCTGGCCGGATACGACCTCTTCAAGAACAGCGGCTGCGTGGCCTGCCACAACGGCGTGGCGGTGGGCGGCAACTCGTTCCAGAAGATGGGGCTCGTCACGCCGTACGTCACCGAGAACAAGGCCGAAGGCCGCGCCGCGGTCACAGGCAAGGACGCCGACCGCTTCAACTTCAAGGTGCCCACGCTGCGCAATGTGGCGCTGACCTATCCGTACTTCCACGATGGCGAAGCGGCCACGCTGACGCAGGCCGTCGACGTCATGGGCCGCCTGCAGCTGGGCCGCACGTTCACGCCCGAGGAAAACGGCCAGATCGTCGCGTTCCTGAAAACGCTGACGGGCGACCAGCCGGTCATCCAGTACCCGGTGCTGCCGCCTTCTGAAGACGACACGCCCCGCCCCGAGCCCTTCGTGAAGTGATGCGAAAGCGGTGAAGCCAACGCAGTAAAGCAAGACGGCCGCCCCGAAGGGCGGCCGTTGCTGTAAGCCCCGCTTATGCCAGGCTTTTCCAAGACGCTCGCCTACTATTGGCGGACCGTCCGCACGTCCGCCGGCGGCGCCACTTCAAAATTGCTGCGCCACGGATTGATGTCCAGCCCGCCGCGGCGCGTATACCGCGCGTATACCGTCAACTGCTCCGGGCCACAGGCCTGCATGATGTCGCTGAAGATGCGCTCGACGCAATGCTCGTGGAATTCCGCGTGCTGGCGGAACGACACCACATACCGCAGCAAGGATTCGCGATCAATCGGCTTGCCCCGGTAGCGGATCTGCACCGTGGCCCAATCGGGCTGGCCGGTCACCGGGCAGTTCGACTTCAAGAGGCGCGACGCCAGCGTTTCCTCGACCACATCGCCCGCGCGCGTGCGCAGCAACTCGGGCGCGGGCTCGTAGGTGTCGATCTCGATATCCAGCTTGTCTATATAGATGCCGTCCAGCTCGCCCATCTGCAGCTCGGAAAACCGCTGCGGAAGGAAGAAGTCCAGGCCGACCGGCGCGCCCGCAGCCGCGCTCAGGTCGCGCTCCAGCCGGCCGCGCAGCGCTGCCGAATTGACCAGGCGCGTCTGGTTGAAGGAATTCAGGTACAGCTTGAACGACTTGGACTCGATGATGTTGGGGCTGTCGGCCGGCACCGAAAACGTCGCCATCGCCACCCGAGGCTTGCCCTTGGCATCCAGCCACGACAGCTCATAGGCATTCCACAGGTCCACGCCCGTAAAGGGCAGGCTGCCGGCGGTCAGATTCAGCGCCGCCCGGTTGTGCGAGCGCGCAATGGGAAACAGCAGCGAGGGATCGTATTGCGAGGCGTAGGCCACGCTCTGCCCAAGCGGGCCGTGAGACAGGGTCATAGCTGAGATAAAGAAAAACGGGGGATGCGGCATTGTAGGCGCTTGGAAAACCGGCTGATTTTCCACAATGTGAAACGTAACTCCCGGCATGTGAAAGTCCGTGCTGCGCAGCAGCGGGGCGGCATTTCACAAACGACAATGGCGTTTCATTATACAAAATCCCGCTCATAACTCATTGATTTATCAGGCTAAGATTTTTCGTCTTGTATAAGACCCGGCTTCACATTGCTCCGCAGCACAGGCATAGACTTTCTTCCATCGATTCACGCAACGCCAGACGCGAATCTTTTGAAGTCTCTTATCACTGACCAGGAGCATCACAATGAGCAATCGCGAAACCGAAATCCGCAACCTTCAGAAAGATTGGGCCGAAAACAACCGCTGGCAGGGCATCAAGCGCGACTACAGCGCCGAGGACGTCATCCGCCTGCGTGGCTCGATCAGCGTCGAACACACGCTCGCCCACCGCGGCGCCACGCGCCTCTGGGAACTCCTGCACAGCGAGCCGTTCGTGAATTCGCTCGGCGCCCTGACCGGCAATCAGGCCATGCAGCAGGTCAAAGCCGGCCTGAAGGCCATCTACCTGTCGGGCTGGCAGGTCGCCGGCGATGCCAACCTGGCCGGCGAAATGTATCCCGACCAGTCGCTCTATCCCGCCAACTCCGTGCCGCAGGTGGTTCGCCGCATCAACAATTCGTTGACGCGCTGCGACCAGATCCAGTGGATGGAAGGCAAGAACCCGGGCGACGAAGGCTATATCGACTTCTTCGCGCCGATCGTGGCGGATGCCGAGGCCGGCTTTGGCGGCGTGCTCAACGCGTATGAACTGATGAAGGCCATGATCGAGGCCGGCGCGTCGGGCGTCCACTTCGAAGATCAGCTCGCTTCCGTGAAGAAGTGCGGCCACATGGGCGGCAAGGTGCTGGTGCCGACCCGCGAAGCCGTGGCCAAGCTGGTCTCGGCCCGCCTCGCTGCCGACACGATGGGCACGCCCACGCTGCTGCTGGCACGCACCGACGCCGACGCCGCCGACCTGGTGACCAGCGACGTCGACGAAAACGACCGTCCCTTCATTACGGGCGACCGCACGGTGGAAGGCTTCTTCCGTACCCGCGCCGGCATCGATCAGGCCATTTCCCGCGGCCTGGCCTATGCGCCGTACGCCGACCTGATCTGGTGCGAAACGTCCACGCCCAACCTGGAATACGCCCGCAAGTTCGCGGACGCCATCCATCGCCAGTTCCCGGGCAAGCTGCTGGCCTACAACTGCTCGCCGTCCTTCAACTGGAAGAAGAACCTGGACGACGGCACCATCGCCAAGTTCCAGCGTGAACTGGGCGCCATGGGCTACAAGTTCCAGTTCATCACGCTGGCCGGTTTCCACGCGCTGAACTACGGCATGTTCGAGCTGGCCCACGGCTACGCCCGCCGCCAGATGAGCGCCTTCGTGGAGCTGCAGCAGAAGGAATTCGCCGCCGCCGAAATGGGCTTCACCGCCGTGAAGCACCAGCGCGAAGTGGGCACGGGCTACTTCGACGCCGTGACGCAGACGATCGAGGGCGGCAAGTCGTCCACGACCGCGTTGACCGGCTCGACCGAAGAAGCGCAGTTCGAACACGGCAAGACGCAGAAGGCTGCGTAACGCGGCGGTATCGGCCGGCGGCGCCCGGCCCCCGCGAGGGATGCCGGGCGCCGCATGCAGGTGTGTAGTTGCAGGTGCTGTTGTAGGGTGGATTCAAGGGTGCCTGCGGGCACCCTCTTTTTTTGTTTCACGATGACGCTACTACCGCAGTACGCTGGACTGTGCGAAGGCCAGGGTGCCCGAACGGTCTTCTCCTTTTTCATCGTCAGGAGCCATCCATGAACGCATCCACGCACGCCATCATCCGTGAAACCGCAGAGGCATCCGCACAAGGCCGCATCCACTTCGGCCAAGTCGTCGGTCAATTGGCCGACGCAGGCGTCGAATCCTATGTGGTCGACTTCCGGGCTCACCGTACCGCCTACTACCTGCCTGATGACCAGACGCTCGACATCCCGCTGGATGTTCCAGATGTCGCCATCGCCAATGACTTCGATGCGGCCGCACTGCAAGCCGCTATTCGCGGCGCGCAGCGGGGCGAGGTGATGTACCCGGAATTCAAGCGGTTAAGTTGCGCGGCGGGCTGCGTCGGCTACGCGGTGTGGATCGCGGGCCGGCACGTTACGTATTTCGGCCGCCGCGGCGAAGCCCATGACGAGAAGTTTCCCGACTGAACCCGGGCGGCCCTAGCAGACCTATGCGGCGGCGCGCTCTTCCTTCAGCGAGGCCATGTCGATCACGAAGCGATACTTCACATCGTTCTTCACCAGCCGCTCATAGGCATCGTTGACGGCCTGGATCGGCACCATCTCCACATCGCTGACGATGTTGTGTTCGGCGCAGAAATCCATCATCTCCTGGGTTTCTTCCATGCCGCCGATCGCCGAGCCCGCCAGGGACTTGCGGCCCATGATGAGGTTGGCGCCGGGGATCGGATCCAGCGGCGTCAATGCGCCCACCAGCGCCATGGTGCCGTCCAGCGCCAGCAGCGCCATGTACGGATTGACGTCATGGCTGACGGGCACGGTGTTCAGGAGGAAGTCGAAGGTGCCGGCGTGCGCCGCCATGGCGTCGGCATCGCGCGAGACCAGCACGTCGTCCGCGCCCAGGCGCTTGGCGTCGCGCGCCTTGTCGGCAGACGTCGTGATCATCACCACGTGCGCGCCCATCGCGTGCGCAAACTTCACACCCATATGGCCCAGGCCACCCAGACCGATGACGCCCACCTTCTTGCCCGGGCCGACCTTCCAGTGGCGCAGCGGGGAATAGGTGGTGATGCCGGCGCACAGCAGCGGCGCGACCGCCTTCAGGTCGAGCTTGTCGGACACCTTCACGACAAAATGCTCGCGCACCACGATGCGATCGGAGTAGCCGCCAAACGTCAGTTGGTCGCTGCCGCGCTCCTTGTCGTTGTAGGTCAGCGTGGCGTTCTCTTCGCAATACTGTTCCAGGTTCAGCTGGCACGCCTTGCAATGGCGGCACGAGTCCACCATGCAGCCCACGCCGGCGTAATCGCCCACCTTGAACTTCGACACGTTCTTGCCCACCTGGGCGACGCGGCCGATGATTTCGTGCCCGGGCACCATCGGGTACATGGAATTGCCCCAGTCGCCGCGTGCCTGGTGCAGGTCGGAGTGGCAGATGCCGCTGTACAGGATGTCGATCAGCACATCGTCATCGCCGGGTTCACGGCGCGTGAAGCTGAAAGGGACGAGCGGCGTGTCGGCGCTGTGAGCGGCGTAGCCTTGGGCTTGGATCATGACGGCCTCTTGGGATATTTGTTGAGCAGGCGTTCACAATATGCCGGGCAGGAACCGCGTTCAAGCTAGAATTTCGGCATGATTTATTGAATGAATTTGCATAATCATGCCGCTCGATAACCTGTCCCATCTTGCCGCTTTCTCAGCGGTGGCCCGCCTGGGCAGTTTCCGCAAGGCGGGCGAAGATCTCAGCCTGTCCACGTCGGCGGTCAGCTACGCGATCCGGAAACTGGAGGAGCGGCTGGGCGTGAATCTCTTTAACCGCACGACGCGCAGCGTGGCCCTGACCGACGCGGGCCAGCGTCTGGCCGAGCGCCTGCAGCCCGTGCTGCACGGGCTGGACGACGCGCTGGACGAAATGAACCACTTTCGCGGCTCGGCCGCCGGCACGCTGCGCATCAACACGTCGCGCGCGGCCTCGTACCTGCTCTTGATGCCCATGGCGGGGCGGTTCCTGGCCGCCTATCCGGACATCCGGCTGGAGATCGGCGAAGACGACAGCTTTGTCGACATCGTGAAGTCCGGCTTCGACGCTGGCGTGCGGCTGATCGACGCCGTGCCCGAGGACATGGTGGCGGTGCCGATCGGCCCGGCGCTGCGCTCGGTGGTGGTGGCCTCGCCGGAGTATCTGCGGGACCGCGAGGCGCCACGGCATCCGGCTGACTTGATGAGGCACGAGTGCGTGCGCTACCGCTTTCCCAGCGGCCGGTACTTCAAGTGGGAATTCAAGCGGGACGGCGAGGCGCTGGAGTTCGACGTGCCGGGGCGTCTGGCCCTGAGCGACGTGCATGCCGAGGTTAGGGCGGCCACCGACGGCATCGGCATCGGCTACGTGCCGGAAAACTACGTCGCCGGACTGTTGGCATCCGGCAGGCTGGTGCGGCTGCTGGACGACTGGTGTCCCACGATCCCCGGCTTCATGCTGTATTACCCCCGGCAGCGCCGCGTGTCATCGGCGCTGCGGGCGTTCATCGACATGGCGCGCCAGTGACGCGCCGCGCGCGCCGCCGCTGGCCCGGCTAGCCCGCTTCGGCCTCGGCGCCGTACAGCGCCGCCAGGCATTCGGCCAGCGGCGCGATGCCTTTGGCCAGTTCCTCGACTGCGGCGGCGTCCACGCGCGGCAGCGGCGGGATCTCGGCCAGAACGCGCACGCCGCCAAAGCGCTCGATGGCTTCCTTGTTGCCCGCGGACGGCGGGCCGCTCATCACCACGCCCAGCACCGGAATTGCGCTCCGCTGCAATGCCGCGAGGCTTAGCAAGGTGTGGTTGATGGTGCCCAGCCCGCTGCGCGCCGACAGCACCACCGGCATGTCCAGGCGCGCGATCAGGTCGATCATCATGTGCGTGTCGTCGATCGGCACGTACAGGCCGCCGGCGCCTTCCACGATCAGGGGCGCGCGCGTTGGGGGCGGCACGATGCTCGTGGCGTCGACCACAGTGTCTTCCAGCGTGGCGGCGGCCCACGGCGACAGGGGCGCCTGTAGCACGTAGGCGGGCAGGTGCAGACGCTGCGGCGGCAGTTGCACCAGTTGGGCCACGGTGTCGGTGTCGCCAGGCTCCTCGGCCACGCCGGTCTGCACCGGCTTCCAATAGTCCGCATTCCAGGCGCGCGCCAGGATGGCCGACACCAGCGTTTTTCCGATACCGGTATCGGTGCCCGTCACGAAAACCCCGATGGGCCGCCGCGTCGATGTCTTCTGCATACTGCAAGCCAGGTGAATGGTCACCATGGCCCCATGTTGGTCCAGTGCGGCCGGACAGCGCCGGAACCCGCATACGTGCCGCGGGCGTAGGAAAGTCGGGCTGCGGCAGGGTGATGGACGGCCGCGACGGCCCTGCACCGTTGTATCAGTTGCCCCGACCGCGCGCCACCCGTCACATAGATCAGTGCCGGTGGATGGGCGGGCGGCGTGAGGGGCGAGCGTGGCGGCGGGGCGGCGGCAAATCCTCTTTGGCGTCTTGATTCAAATCAAGGCGATCGGGGACGGGCCTGATTACCATCGCCAACATGCGTGCCAAATCCATTTTCGCCGTCCCGGCCAGTCTGCCCGATACCGACCGCCAGCAACGCCGCCATGCGCTGGTGCGTCTGTCGCTCGCCTGGCTGGCAATGATGCAGGTCATGATGTTCGCGTGGCCCGGCTATCTGCGCCACGAATCCATGCCCGCGGACGCGCTGGAAACCCTGGACTGGGCCATCGTCCTCATGAACTGGGCCAGCTTCGCGCTGACCGTTCCGGTCGTCCTGTATTCGGCATGGCCCATCTGGCGCCACGCGGGCGCCAACCTGCGGCAGGGCCGCGCTGGCATGGACGTGCCGGTGGCGCTCGGCATCATCGCCGCCTTCATCCCCAGCGTCCACGCCACTTATACGGGGCGGGGCGAAGTCTATTTCGATTCGGTCACGATGTTCGTGGCGTTCCTGCTGACCGCCCGTTATCTCGAACTGTGCGCCCGCCAATCCTTCGGCGGCGCGGGTTCTGCCGGCCGGCGCCATGCCCGCGTTGAAGACCAGCGCCTGCAACTGGGCGCGCGCGCCGACCGGGTGGCGTCGCGGTTCGTCATGGTGCAGGTCTTGCTTGCGCTGGCCGCCGCAGCGGGCTGGGCCTACATCGATCCCGCCCACAGCATCCCGGTCATGGTGGCGCTGCTGGTCATGAGCTGTCCCTGCGCCATGTCCATGGCCGTGCCCACCGCCATGGCCTCCGCGCACAGCGCGCTGGCGGCACACCCCGACATGCCCGAGGCCGCGCTTGACGCGCTGCTTGCCGAGGCCCGGCGCAAGGCGCGGCAAAACCTGTACGTCTCGCTCGTCTGGCATCTGCTGATGACGCCGCTGGCGCTGGTGGGCTGGGTCACGCCCTGGCTTGCCGCCATCACCATGCTGGTGTCGTCGCTGGCCGTGGCCTACAACTCCTGGCGCCTGTGCCGACGCGACTGGTCGGGCCGTCTGGCCGCTGACGCCGCGCTGGGGGCAGCGTCATGACCATCCTCTACCTGCTCCTGCCGCTGTCGCTGCTTTTCGTACTGGCGATCGGCGTATCGCTGTGGTGGGCCGTCTTCAACGGCCAGTACGACGACACCGACAGCGCCGGCACGGCCATCCTGCGCGACGACGACAGCGGCGCTGCCGGCCGCCGCTAGTTGCCGCCGCAAATTACCGCCGCTGATCGCCGCCGCGGACCCAACCGCGGCGCATCGGCAAGGCCTTTTCGCGGCCCGATACCCCTAACAGCGTTGCGGTTATGCAGCGATGTCCAAGGCGTCGCAACCCGGTTGATCCAAATCAACGCCTCCTCGAGTGACTAGTCCCATCATCGAAGCCTGGAAGTTCTTGTTACTTTAGGGGATGGGTGATGAACGATTGCCCCGCAATCGCAAGCAAGTCCGATACCTTCAACTACAAGGTCGTGCGGCAGTTCGCCATCATGACCGTGGTCTGGGGCATTGTCGGCATGGCTGTCGGTGTTTTTTTGGCCGCTCAGCTAATTTGGCCTCAATTGAATTTCGACACCGCATGGCTCAGCTACGGCCGCCTGCGCCCGCTGCACACCAACGCCGTGATCTTCGCCTTCGGCGGCAGCGCACTTTTCGCGACGTCCTATTACGTCGTCCAGCGCACCTGTCAGGCGCGCCTGTTCTGCGACAAGCTGGCCGCCTTCACGTTCTGGGGCTGGCAGGTCGTCATCGTGGCCGCGGCCATCACCTTGCCCATGGGCTTTACCAGCAGCAAGGAATACGCCGAACTCGAATGGCCCATCGACATCCTGATCACGCTGGTCTGGGTCGCTTACGCCATCGTGTTCTTCGGCACCATCATCAAGCGCCGGTCCAAGCACATCTACGTGGCCAACTGGTTCTTCGGCTCGTACATCCTCACCATCGCCATCTTGCACATTTTCAACAACATTGAAATGCCGGTGTCGATGTGGAAGTCCTACTCCGCCTACGCGGGCGTGCAGGACGCCATGGTGCAGTGGTGGTACGGTCACAACGCGGTGGGCTTCTTCCTGACCACCAGCTTCCTGGGCATGATGTACTACTTCGTGCCCAAGCAGGCCGGCCGTCCCATCTACTCGTATCGCCTGTCCATCGTCCACTTCTGGGCGCTGGCCTTCACGTACATGTGGGCGGGCCCGCACCATCTGCTGTACACGTCGCTGCCCGACTGGACCCAGTCGCTGGGCATGACCTTCTCGCTGATCCTGCTGGCGCCTTCCTGGGGCGGCATGATCAACGGCATCATGACCCTGCAGGGCGCCTGGTACAAGCTGCGCACCGACCCGATCCTGAAGTTCATGGTCACCGCGCTGTCGTTCTACGGCATGTCCACATTCGAAGGCTCGATGATGTCGATCCGCACCGTGAACGCGCTGTCGCACTACACGGACTGGACCATCGGCCACGTGCACTCCGGCGCGCTGGGCTGGGTCGCCATGATTTCGTTCGGCTCGCTCTATTACTTGATCCCGCGCCTCTATGGCCGCGAAAAGATGTACAGCGTGAAGGCCATCGAACTGCACTTCTGGATCGCGACCATCGGCGTGGTGCTGTACATCGCCGCCATGTGGATCGCCGGCGTGCAGCAAGGCCTGATGTGGCGCGACACGGCGCCGGACGGCACCCTGGTCTACAGCTTCGTCGAGGAACTGAAGACGCGCGTTCCGTACTACCTGATCCGTTTGCTGGGTGGAACCCTGTTCTTGTGCGGTGTGTTCGTCATGGCCTGGAACGTATGGAAGACGGTGAGCGGCGCGACCGCGGTCAACCCCGCCATTCCGCAAGACGATTCCCATGCCGCCCGTCCGACGGTCCCCGCGACCGCCGTGCCGGCCACTGTTTGACGAGGACATCATGGCCAACAAGAATCACGGCTTCTTTTCTCACCAGACCCTCGAGAAGAACATCGGCTGGATGATCATCGCCAGCATCCTGGTGGTCTCCTTCGCGGGCCTGGTCCAGATCATCCCGCTGTTCTTCCAGCACAGCACCACCCAGCCCGTGGCGGGCGTCGAACCCTACAGCCCGCTGCGGCTGATGGGCCGCGACGTCTACATCCGCGAAGGCTGCGTGGGCTGCCACTCTCAACAGGTGCGCGTGCTCGCCGCCGAGGTCCAGCGCTACGGCTCGTATTCGCTGGCGTCCGAGTCGGTGTTCGACCACCCGTTCCTGTGGGGGTCCAAGCGCACGGGTCCCGACCTGGCGCGCGTTGGTGAACGCTACTCCGACGACTGGCACCGCCGCCACCTGCGCGATCCGCGCAAGGAAGTGCCGGAATCCAACATGCCTGCCTATCCGTGGCTGGAAAAGACGGTCATCACCGGCCAGAACGTCGACCAGCGCATGCGTGCCCTGCGTGCCCTGGGCGTGCCCTACACCGACGAGGAAATCGCCGCCGCGCCCAAGGCCATCGAGGGCAAGACGGAAGAAGACGCGCTGGTGGCGTACCTGCAAGGCCTGGGTGTTGGCGTTCGCAAGGCGCAGTTGGCCAAGCAGGCCGAAGAGGCCAAGGCCGAAGCCGCCAAGAAGGCTCAACAACCCGCCGCCCAATCGGCCGTGCAACCCGCCGCGCCCGCGGCCACAGGAGGCTGATCATGGTCGGCTACCTGAGCGCAATCGTCACCGCCATCTCGATGGCAACCTTTTTCGGCATCGTCTGGTGGGCCTGCTCGCGCGGCCGCCAGGGCGCCAACCGCGAATCGGCCATGTTGCCGTTCGCACTGCCCGATGAATTCGGGCAGGCACAACAAGATGGAGCGAATCGGTCATGAGCGATTTCGTCAATGGCTTCTGGGGGTATTTCATCTCGATCGTCGCCGTGGGCGGGGTGGTGTGGTGCGTGTGGCTGCTGTACACGCAACGCCGCTGGCTCAGCGCCAAGCCGGCCAGCGGCCAGGTCGAGGACACCGGCCACGTCTGGGACGGCGACCTGACTGAGCTCAACAACCCGGTCCCCACCTGGTGGACGTGGATGTATCTGCTGGCCTGCGCCTTTGCATTGGGTTATCTGTTCCTGATGCCGGGCCTGGGCGAATACAAGGGCAAGCTGGGCTTCAGCAGCGCCGGGGAACTGGAGCAGCAGCAGGCCAAGATGGCCGAAGCTGTCCGGCCCATCTACGCGCGCTTCGACACCATGACGGTGCCGCAGATTGCACAGGATCCGGGCGCCCGCGAAATCGGCCAGCGCCTCTTCCTGAACACCTGCTCGCAGTGCCACCGGTCGGATGCCAAGGGTGGCCCCGGCTATCCCAACCTGACGGACGACGACTGGCTGCACGGCGGCTCGCCCGAAGCCATCATGCAGACCATCAAGGAAGGTCGCCACGGCATCATGCCGCCCTGGAAGGCATCCATCGATCCCAAGATGGCCGGCGATATCGCGCAATACGTGCGTTCGCTGTCGGGCCTGACCGCCGATCCGATCCGCGTATTCCGCGGCAAGCGTGAATTCGCCAACTTCTGCGTCGCCTGTCACGGTGTCGATGGCAAGGGCAACCAGCTCGTCGGCGCGCCGAACCTGACGGACGACGTCTGGCTCTACGGCAGTTCGGAAGCCAGCATCGTCAAGACCATTCTTGACGGCCGCGACAACCAGATGCCGGCGCACGAGCACATCCTGACCCCGGATCAGATCAAGATCCTGACTGCCTGGGTCTGGGGTCTGTCGAACAAGCCCGACGCGCAGAACCCGTCGCAGAACCCGGCGCAGGGACAGGCCGCTGCGGCGCCCGCCGAGTCCGGCACGGCGAAGCAGTGAACGGGCAACACGTAAATGGGAGGCCGCGTCGCGGCCTCCCATATCACTAAGCACTTACAAGCACGGAGCAGCAAATGGAAGATGGGTCAACCGCAAGCGTCAGCAGTTCGCCTGGCGGTGACCCGCCGCCCTGGCGGCCGCACACACGGCCGCCGCGTCCGGGCCAGGAAACCCTGGAACAGACACTGGCGGAGGTGCGCAGCAAGATCTATCCGCGATCCGTCAGTGGCATCTTTGCCCGCTGGCGTATCGCGTTCGTCTTTATCACGCAGATCATCTTCTACGGCTTGCCCTGGCTGCAATGGAACGGGCGCCAGGCCGTGCTGTTCGACCTGGGCGCGCGCAAGTTCTACATCTTCGGCCTGGTGCTGTGGCCGCAGGATGTCGTGTACCTCGCCGTGCTGCTCATCATCTCGGCATTGGCGCTGTTTCTCTTCACTGCGGTGGCCGGACGGCTGTTCTGCGGGTACGCCTGTCCCCAGACCGTCTATACCGAAATCTTCATGTGGATCGAGCGCAAGGTCGAAGGCGACCGCATCGCGCGCATCCGGCTGGACGAATCGCCCTGGAGCTGGCGCAAGTTCCGCCTGAAATTCACCAAGCATTTCCTGTGGATCGCGCTGGCGTGGTGGACGGGTTCCACGTTCATCGGCTATTTCGCGCCGATCCGCGAACTGGGCCACGAACTCTTCGCGCTGCAGCTTGGCGCGTGGCAATGGTTCTGGATGCTGTTCTACGGTTTTGCCACCTGGGGCAACGCTGGTTTCATGCGCGAATCGGTCTGCAAGTACATGTGCCCGTACGCCCGTTTCCAGAGCGTGATGGTCGATCCGGACACCTTTGTCGTCACCTACGACAAGCGCCGCGGCGACCCCCGCGGGGGCCGTTCGCGCAAGGTCGATCACAAAGCCAAGGGGCTGGGCGACTGTGTCGACTGCAGTCTTTGCGTGCAGGTCTGCCCGACCGGCATCGACATCCGCGATGGCCTGCAGTACATGTGCATCGGCTGCGGCGCGTGTATCGACGCCTGTGATCAGGTGATGGACAAGATGCAGTACGAGCCTGGCCTCATCCGCTACACGTCCGAACACGCCATGCTGGACGGCCTGTCGTCAAAGAGCGCGCGGTCGCACCTGCTGCGGCCGCGTGTCCTGATCTACGGCGCGCTGATCCTGGTGCTGGCGATTGCCTTTGTGGCGTCGCTGGTGGTGCGCAATCCCCTGCGTGTCGACATCATGCGCGACCGGGGCGGCCTGGGCCGCGAGGTCGCGGGCGGCATGATCGAAAACGTCTACCGCCTGCAGATCATCAACACATCGGACTCGCCGATGCGCCTGCGCCTGTCGGCCGAAGGCATGCCCGACCTGGCGGTGATGGCAGGCCGGCAAGGTTCGGATGTGGTCGACGTCGAGCCCGCCGCCAACAAGCTCTTGCCCATGGTCATCCGTGCGCCGGCGGGCGCCGAGCCGGGGGCCCATGCCATCACGCTGCGCGCCAAGGGGCAGGACGGCGAGAACCGGCAGGTTGAAACCGACGAAGCCGCCAGTTTCTACGTGCCCGAGTAGGGCTGATATCCGCCCTGGCCACGACAAGGAATATTCATGAACACTGCACAAATCACCCTCGACCCCGCCGACGCGGCGCGTCTCGTCAAACCCTGGTATCGCGAGCCGTGGCCGTGGATCCTGATGGCCGGCCCGTTTGCCGCCATGGTCGGCTGCTTCATCACCATCTACTTCGCGATGACCCAGTTCGCCAGCCAGCCCATCCAGGAGGGCGTGGTCAAGCGCGGTCTGGTCATCGAACAGACCGCGTCCGGCGCGGCCGCGAGCCCGGCGCCGGCGGCCGCCAGCCCCGCAGCCGCCAAACCTTGATCGGGGGAGTTCACGCATGGGATTTCGATCGTTGATGTGGATCCTGTGGCCGTCGTTCATGGCGGCTGCTGCGGGAAGCGCGCTGATCTTTGCCCTGATCGACCCGCTGGACGTGGCCATCTTCGGACACGTCCCGACGGGCCGGATGGGCTTTTACACCGTGTCGTTCTTCGTCCTGTGGGTGATGGCGGGCCTGTCCAGCGCGCTGACGGCTTACCTGATGCCCAAGGTGGAAGAGGACGACGACTTCTAGGCCAGTGTTCCCAAAAAGAAAACACACCGTTCCGCCAGGCTGAACAAGCGCGGGCTGCGCGACGGGTAAAATCCTCCGGCTATGGTCAAGTTGGGGGCTCGCGTGCAGCCAGTCATTGCAGTACAAGGCTTATCCAAGCAATATGCGTCCGGATTTCAGGCGCTCAAGAACGTCAACCTGGACATCCAGCGCGGCGAGATTTTTGCGTTGCTCGGGCCGAACGGCGCGGGCAAGACGACGCTGATCAGCATCATCTGCGGCATCGTCAATCCCACCCACGGCACGGTGCTGGCCGATGGTCACGACATCGTGACGGATTATCGTGCCGCCCGGTCCAAGATCGGACTGGTGCCGCAGGAAATCTCCACGGACGCCTTCGAAAGCGTCTGGAACACGGTCACCTTCAGCCGCGGGCTATTCGGCAAGCCCGCAGACCCCGCCTATATCGAAAAGGTCTTGCGCGATCTGTCGCTGTGGGACAAGAAGGACAGCCGCATCATGGCGCTGTCCGGCGGGATGAAGCGGCGCGTCATGATTGCCAAGGCGCTGTCGCATGAGCCGGCCATTTTGTTTCTGGACGAGCCCACGGCGGGCGTCGACGTCGAACTGCGGCGCGGCATGTGGGAAATGGTGCGGCGACTGCGCAAAAGCGGCGTCACCATCATCCTGACCACGCACTACATCGAAGAAGCTCAGGAAATGGCGGATCGCATCGGCGTGATTCGCAAGGGTGAAATCATCCTCGTCGAAGAAAAGGATGCGCTGATGGCAAAGCTGGGTAAGCGCCAGCTTGCGCTGACGCTGAAGGTGCCGCTGCCGGGCATTCCAACGGCGTTGGACGCCTACCAGCTTGAACTTTCGCCGGACGGCTACAAGCTTGTCTATACCTACGACAACGAGCGCGGCGGCGATATTTCGCGTCTGCTGCAGGACTTGAGCCGCCTGCAGATTGAATTTGCAGACCTGAACACCTCGGAAAGCTCGCTCGAGGACATCTTTGTCAGCCTGGTGCACGGTCAATCATGAACTTCTACGCCATACGCGCCATCTACCTTTTCGAAATGGCCCGCGCCTGGCGCACGCTGATGCAAAGCGTGCTGTCGCCGGTGATTTCAACGTCGCTCTATTTTGTCGTGTTCGGCTCGGCCATCGGTTCGCACATGGTCGAAATTGACGGTGTGAGCTACGGGGCGTTCATTGTTCCGGGCATGATCATGCTGTCGCTCTTGACGCAGAGCGTGGCCAATGCCTCGTTCGGCATCTACATGCCGCGCTTTTCCGGCACGATCTACGAGATCCACTCCGCGCCCATTTCGTACGTGGAAATCCTGATGGGTTACGTCGGTGCGGCCGCCAGCAAGTCCATCATTCTGGGCCTCATCATGCTGGCCACCGCGCGCCTGTTCGTGGCGTTCGACGTGGCGCATCCGTTCTGGATGCTGTCGTTTCTGGTGCTGACCGCGGTGACGTTCAGCCTGTTCGGCTTCATCATCGGGATCTGGGCCGATGGGTTTGAAAAGCTGCAGATCATTCCGCTGATGATCATCACGCCGCTGACCTTCCTGGGCGGCACGTTCTATTCGATCAACATGCTGCCGCCGTTCTGGCAGACGGTCACGCTATTCAATCCCGTGGTCTATCTGGTCAGCGGTTTCCGCTGGGCATTCTTCGGCGTGGCGGACGTCAGCATTGGGATCAGCGTGGGCATGACGCTGGCCTTCCTGGTTGCGTGCCTGATCGGCGTTCGCTGGATCTTCAAGACAGGCTACCGCTTGAAGACCTGATTTGGCATGGCCCCCGGGCCTGCCGGAGTGCCGCCCAGTAAAGACAACGCGCCGCATGACCCGTTCGGGGCATGCGGCGCGTTGTCTTTACTGGGGCAGCGGTCGCGGGTGTGCGTCTGCGTTTGCGTCTGCGTGCCCGTCAATGCCTGGGCTTACCGCGTCGGCTGCATTTTCATCAGGCGATCGCGAAGCTGGGGGTCCTGCTGCACGGCTTGGCCGATGCCGTTGAATTCCTCGACCGTCAAACCGTCCGCGCGGACCAGCTTGACCATCTTTTCGTCAGCTTCCTTAACGACTTTCTGCTTGGCGTCGTCGGTCTTGGCGGCGTCGACCTTGGGACGATACTCGTCAACGACGCCAGAAATCTTCATCGAGGCCGAAGCGAACTTCTGCAATTGCTGATCCGTTGGCTTCTGCACGGCGGGCGCCATGCCCGGCGGGGTTTGCGCTTGTGACTGCGTCTGTGCCGGGGCCTGCGCGCCCTGTTGCGCCAAAGCAGGTGCACCGGACAGCGCCGTCGTCAGAATGGCGGCGGATAGGAACGCGTATTTGGAACGCTGCATGAAAACTCCTTGTTCCGGTTGAAAGTCCGACCATGATGACGAACCGGGCCGCCGTGGGACAAGTTTCGCGATGTGTTTTCCTGTGTCGGCAGGCCACGAGATTGCGCACGCGTGGTGCGGGGGCCGCCCCGGGGGCCGCCGGGCCCCCGGGTTCGAAACGTTTTGCGCGGTTTCGTAGTCGCTGCTGGCCGCGATGTGTCCTTAGGTTTGTCCGGCGGACTCGGATGTGGCGCGTTTGCGGCTTCAGGCGGCGTACCAGAACACCGCAAAGAAATGGCAGACGGTGCCGGCCAGTACGAACAGATGCCAGATGAAATGGCTGTAGCGCCAGCGGTTGTCGAACACGAAGAACACCACGCCGCCGGTGTACGCGAGGCCGCCCGCCACCAGCCACCACAGGCCGCCGGCCGGGACCAGTTCAAGCAGGGGTTTGACCGCGATGACGACGATCCAGCCCATCGCCAGGTACAGGCCGGTGGAGAGCGCGGGCCGGTTGAGCCGTTTGCTGGCCTTCAGGCCCACGCCCAGCAGCGCCAGGCCCCACACTAGTCCGAAGAGCGTCCAGCCCCATGGGCCGCGCAGCGCGCCCAGCGCGAACGGCGTGTAGGTGCCGGCGATGAGCAGGTAGATGGCCGAGTGGTCCAGCACATTGAAGATCTGCTTGGCGCGGCAGCGGGGCAGCGCGTGATAGATGGCGGACGCGAGGTACAGCAGGCACATCGATACCGCGAACACGGCGGCGCCGGCGATGAAGGCGGCATCGCCCTGGCGCACGGCGGCGGCGATCAGGAGCGGGGTGCCGGCCAGTGCACCCACGGCGCCAAGGCCGTGGCTGATGCTGTTGGCGATTTCTTCGCCCAGAGTCTGGGGGCGGTCGTTGGGAAACATGGAAGGCCTGTCTGTGACAAGTTGTCCACCTTAGGCGTTTTGGGTCGCCCGCTCAAGCGCGGGCTTCAGGTTGGCCCGACTGATCCGATGAAGGTTTGATCTGGTGCAAGGATGCTTGGCCGGGGAAGGGGAGCGAAGGAAGACGAGCGGAAAAAGGCGAGCGCCAATTTAGTTACGCTGTGATACATTTAACACGCGAACAACCTGCCCGACAGAGGCGGTGCGCGTTCTTCACTCCGGGCTTGCACGTCGGCCGCGCCAGGCGCTGCCGTGATCGACACTCTTAGGGGAAGCACTCATGAATCCGGCACTTGGCCTTACGCTTGGCCTTACGGTTGGGGCGACCTTTTCGCCCATCCTCACGCCCGCATCCGACGACAGGCATCCGCCTTGCGGAGCGGCGTAGCCGCGGCGACCGTCGTCCGGCGCTGCCAACCCCGGCGCACCGGGCGGCGCGGCAAACAGGAACTACCGAACAGGCCCTAGCAATGGCGCGCAGTTTCAGCAGTCTGTTTTTCAAAGCGGCAAAGAAAATCACCCGGCTCCAGCGCGCGGCGATGCGCCTGGCGGCCCCCAAACCCACCCGCAAGCGTGCCACATCGGCGCGCAAGACGGCGGCCGGCTCCGCGGCGGGGCGTGCAGTTAAGACGACGCGGCCCGCCGGAAGCTCTGGCGCGGGCAGGGCAGCGGCGCCCGAGGCGGCGTCGCTCGGCGCCGGACGTTGGGAGGCCTCGCGCCAGTTCACGGACAAGACGGGCCGCCGGCTGGCCTTTGCCCGATACACCCCCGCATCCGCCACATCTGCCACAGCCGCGGGCATGCCGCTGGTCGTGATGCTGCACGGCTGCCGGCAGACGGCCGAGGCCTTCGCCACAGGGACGCGCATGAACCAGTGGGCCGACGCCGGTGACTTCATGGTGCTGTATCCGCAGCAATCCCTGGCGCGCCAGGTGCAGCGCTGCTGGCGCTGGTTTCAGCCGGATGACGAGCATGGCGGGGCCGAGGCCGATCTGATCGCGGCCCTGATCCGGTCCGAGGTCGCGCGTCATGGCCTGGACCCCGAACGCATCTACGTGGCGGGCCTGTCGGCGGGGGCGGGCATGGCGGCACTCGTCGCCCTGCGCCATCCGAGCCTGATCGCCGCGGTGGCCATGCACTCGGGGCCGGTCGTGGGCGACGCGCATAACGCGGGCAATGGCTTGAGCACCATGCGGCGCGGCAGCATCAAGCCGCTGGCGCCGCTGGTGGAATCCGTGGCGGACCCCGCCGTCTTCGACCTGGGCATGCCGGCGTTGATCCTGCACGGCCAGCTCGATCCGGCCGTGGCTCCGCGCAACGCCCGGCAATTGTTCGAACAGTTCCGCACCTTGAATGCCGCCGATCCGCACGCGTTGCCGGTCGAGCGCGTGCTGGGACTGGGCACCGAAAAGGCGTACCGCCGGGTGGATGTGCTGCGCGGCCGCAAGACGGTGCTGCGGCTGTGCGAGATCACGCGGCTTGAACACGCCTGGAGCGGCGGCGATCCCGCCATCCGGTATCACGCGCGCAGCGGTCCGGATGCGTCCGCGCTGGTGTGGCGGTTCTTTCAGGGGCAGCGGCGCACGGGCGCGATTGCTGCCGCGCAATGACGAGCGCCCGGGTCAATGGCGAGCTGCTGGCGCGCTGTGGCGCGGCGGATTGTCCGAGCATCCAGAATGATGTTGTCGCCGCCACCGGCGTCCGGGCGGCGTAACATCGCTGCAATCACAAAGCGTCAGGCGCCCGGTGCCTGTTGACGCCTCTTTGCCACCTCCAACTCTTACGGAAGTCGTCGTCATGCCCTTGTCCCTATACCAGGCGTCCGTGCCTGTATTCATCCGCGGCCTGAATGTGCTGGCCGCGTTGCTTGAAAAGGCGGCCGCCCACGCGCAAACCACCGGCATCGATCCGGCGGAACTCGTCAACGCGCGCCTTGCGCCCGATATGTATCCGCTATCGGGCCAGGTCCAGCGGGCCAGCGACGCCTCGAAGTTCGCGGCACAGCGGCTGTCGCAGGGTGACGCTCCGAAATTTGCCGACACCGAAACCACGCTTGCGCAATTGCAGCAGCGCGTTGCCGACACGATCGCGTATCTGCAAAGCGTGAAGCCCGAGCAGGTCGATGGCGCGGAAAGCCGACGCATCACGCTGAGCTTTGGCGAGTTCAAGCCTGAATTCCAGGGCGACGAGTATCTGCTGACGTTCGCGCTGCCCAACTTCTACTTCCACGTGACGACCGCCTACGGCATCCTGCGCCAGGCGGGCGTACCGATCGGCAAGCTGGATTTCCTGGGACCGTACCCGCAACTGGCCCCTTGAGGGGACGGCGTGGCCCGGCGCGGCTTGGTCCGCGTCACGCCGCGCCATCATTGTTTTGAAGGGTCGCCGCAGCCTTCGGTGGGCCCCATCTTCGCCATGTTCTGCTGGATCTCCTCGGGCGTGAGGTCCTGCATGTGCGTGGCGATGGACCAGCGGTGACCGAACGGGTCCACCACCTGTCCGTAGCGGTCGCCCCAGAACATGTCGGCAGCGGGCATGGTGACTTGTGCGCCCGCCGCGACTGCCTGCTGGATCGCGGCGTCCGCGTCGGTCACATACAGGTGCAGCACGGCGGGTGTGCCCTTGAGCGCCTTCGGTCCCAGGCTGCCCCATTCCGGAAAATCATCCATCAGCATCAGGACCGAATCGCCGATCCGGATGGCTGCGTGCATGATCTTGCCGTTGGGTCCGGGCAGCCGCATCAGCTCCTCGGCATTGAAGGCTTTCTTGTAGAAGGCGAGGGCGTCGGACGCGCCCTCGCAAATGATGTGCGGCGTCAGCGTGTGCATGCCGTCGGGAATGGGCTTGGCTGCTTTGGTGGCCATGATGTGTCTCCAGGGTTGTTGAATGGCTGCGCCCGGGGCGCTAGTTGCCGACCAGCGTGGCGAAGCCGCCCCAGCACATGCGCTTGACGTCGAATACGCCCTCGCAGCACATTTCCGCCAGGCGCGGGTCGGACATCACCTTGGCGTTGATGCGATTGCGCTCTTCCTTGCTGGGATACAGGATCCACGCGAACACCAC
The DNA here is from genome assembly GCF_059760815.1 of Achromobacter sp. 1012554356. NCBI lineage: Bacteria > Pseudomonadati > Pseudomonadota > Betaproteobacteria > Burkholderiales > Alcaligenaceae > Achromobacter > Achromobacter sp. 1012554356. Next base: position 21,338 of record NZ_JCBANC010000060.1, read on the forward strand.
GACTTCGCCTTCGCGCGCCCCGGCCGCGGCGCTGAACGATGCGAAGCCTTCGCCGTCGATATCGTCGGCCACGCCTTCGCGGTAATCCAGCGCGCCGTGTTCGCGCCAGATGCCCTCGGCGTGCGTGGCCATTTTCTTGTACGTGTCCAGGTTGGCCTTGGGTACGCACAGCAGGAAACCGTCTATGTACTTGTCCATCGATCACTCCTCGAGTCCGTGTTGTTCTGGTTTGGGCCGGGACGTCCGCAATCCGCCTCGGCCGCCGTCCGGATTTCTGGATCGGCAGGAGCCACTTTATCGGGATCCGCAAGGCTTTCAGATAGGCAATTGCGACAATCTTGCGGGTGGATTGCGTCAGCGTGCAGGCGTATGCTTGGCGACATGAAAAACGTCGCGTTCCTGCTGCCCAAGGGGACCAATATTGCGTCCCTGGAAACCGCGCGCCACGGCTTCATGGTGGCCAACGAATACCTGCGCGCGCATGGCCGCGAGCCGCGGTTTCACGTGCGCACGCTGGCGCTGACGCGCGAGGTCAGCCTGGACGACGGACGCATCAAGGTGCAGGCCGACATGGTGCTGGCAGACGCGACCGACATCGATATCTGCATCGCGCCGCCGCTCTTGGGATCGGTGTCGGACGCGGTGCTGTCCAACCGCGAGCTGATTGAATGGCTGTCGCGCCATCACCGCGATGGCGGCGAGGTCGCCAGCCTGTGCATGGGCGCCGCCCTGCTCGCGGCGGGCGGCGTGCTCGACGGGCAGCAGGCGGTGGTGCACTGGGTGGCGCAGAACCTCTATGCCAGTCTTTTTCCCACGGTGCGCTGGACCAGCGATCGCGTCGTCATGGCGGAAAACGGGGTCTATACGAGCGGGGGCGCATTTTCTGCCGCGCACCTCGTGCTGCACCTGATCGAAAAGTACACCGACCGCGACACCGCGATCTGGTGCGCCAAGTATTTCCAGCTGGACTGGAGCCGCCAGAGCCAGTTGCCGTTTTCAGTATTCATGGGGCAGAAGTCGCACGCGGACGACATCGTGCGGGCGGTGCAGGACTACATCGAAGGCCGCTACCAGGAAAAGATCACCGTCGAGGAACTGGCCGGCCGCCACGCGCTGGGCCGGCGCACGCTGGAACGGCGCTTCCGCCAGGCCACCGGCAACAGCATCGTCGAATACGTCCAGCGCGTGCGTGTGGAAGCCGCAAAGCAGCGGCTCGAAACCTCGCGCAAAAGCGTTGCCGAGGTCATGTACGAAGTGGGCTACAACGACACCAAGGCCTTTCGCGACATCTTCAACAAGTACTGCGGCATGTCGCCCGTGGGGTATCGCGAGCGGTATCAGTAGCGCGGTAAGTGCTGCACACCGAGTGCGGGGCTGCCGCGCGGGCGTAAAGGTCAAACTCGTTACAGCAGTGTTGCTGCGCCACGCCTTATCTTCGTTGTCTTTGTGGAATCGCAAACATCGCCGCGTGCAAATGTTTGCGAAATGTGTCGGGAAACCTAGACTGGGGTTTTCCCGAGGTACCCCATGAAGCTCCGCACCCATTTCGGCAATCTCTCCATTGGCACCCGGCTGGGCCTGGGCTTTGGCGCAGTCCTGGTCCTGCTGCTGGCCCTGGCCGGCGTGTCGCATTTCGAGCTGACACGCATCGGCAGCATCAACCGCGAAATCACGCAGGAAACCTGGGTGAAGGCCAGCGCGATATCGGTGGTCGACGTGACCACGCGCGCCAACGCCCGCGTCAATCTGGAACTGATCGTCAACGCCGACCCGGCCGCCATGAACAAACTGTTCCAGCAGATCGAGGCCAACCGCAAACGTATCGACGACGCCCTGGCCACGCTGCGGCCCTTGATGACGACGGCAGACGCCGCCGCGCGGCTGCGCACGTTGGAAGAGGCGCGGGGCCGCTACGTGAAATCCTTCCAGTCGGTGGGCGCCATGCTCAGAAGCGGCGATCGCGACGGCGCCCGCCAGCGCATGCTGCAAGAGACGCTGCCTATCCTGGACAGCCTGCAGGACCACATCATCGCGTTGTCCAGACAGCAGTCCGCCGACATGGACGAGGCCGGGATCGCAAGCCAGACCATCATCGGGGAGGCCGAGCGCGTGAACGTGGGCCTGGCGGGCCTGGCGCTCGCGTTGGGGGCGCTGCTTGCGTGGCGGGTCAGCCGGTCGATCACCCGTCCGCTGGCACGTGCCGTCAAGGCGGCGGAAACCGTGGCGGGCGGAGACTTGGGCCAGCGTATCGTAGCGGACTCCCGCGATGAGACCGGGCGCCTGCTGCATGCGTTGCAGGACATGCAGGAACGGCTGGCCGGCGCCGTCCGCGCGATCCGGCATGGTTCCGAAACGATTGCCAGCGCCTCTGGCCAGATCGCCGCTGGCAACACCGACCTGTCCAGCCGCACCGAAGAGCAGGCGGCATCGCTTGAGGAAACCGCGGCGTCCATGGAGGAACTGGCCTCGACCGTGAAGCAGAACGCGGACAACGCGCGCCAGGCCAACCAGCTTGCGGCCAATGCATCGGAAATCGCGCTGCGCGGCGGCGCGGCGGTGTCCGCGGTGGTCGGCACCATGCAGGAGATCTCGGCCAGCTCGCACAAGATTTCCGACATTGTGTCGGTGATAGACGGCATCGCGTTCCAGACCAACATCCTTGCGCTCAACGCGGCGGTCGAAGCGGCCCGCGCGGGCGAGGAAGGCAAGGGCTTTGCCGTGGTGGCAGGCGAAGTCCGCTCGCTGGCCCAGCGCAGCGCGCAGGCCGCGCGCGAGGTCAAGGCGTTGATCGAGGATTCCGTAGGCAAGGTGGGCGCGGGCGCCCGTCAGGCCGAAGGCGCGGGCGCGACCATGCAGGAGATCGTCACCGCCGTCCAGCACGTGACGGACATCATGGGCGAGATCGCGGCCGCGTCGCACGAACAGGCTAGCGGCATCGATCAGGTGAACCGCGCCGTGGCGCAGATGGACGAGGTCACGCAGCAGAACGCGGCGCTGGTGGAGGAAGCCGCCGCCGCCGCCGGCTCGATGCAGGACCAGGCACGCGAGCTGGTGCGGGCGGTGGGTGTGTTCCGGCTGACCGAAGACGCCGCGCGGGGCGGCCAGGATCAGGAGCCGCCTCGGGCGCGCGGCGCGCTGATGCTGGCGTGAGCCGCTATTTGCCGCACGCGGCCTGCAATGCCTTCATCTGCGGGCTGCCTTGCGCAAAGCGCACGAATTGCACCTGGCTTTCGTCCATTGTCTCGTCCTTGATGGTGGTGACGAGGGCGTCCTTCAGGTAGTAGCTGGTGGCCGGCAAGAAGCCCACTTGCGCCTGGCGGCAATCGAACAGCACGTCCGTCACTGACCGGTCGTAGCTTGCGCGCTGCTTGTCCGCGCCCGGGATGGTCTGGACGGCGGTGTAGCGCAATTCCATCTTGCCCCGGGCGTTGCCCGACGCCTGCCGCGTGTCGGGCAAGCCGCTGATCCGGATCGAGACATTGGGGTGGTCCGGACGCGGCGGCACCTCGAACCATTGCTGTGCGTGGGCGCCCGTGCCGGCCAGGAGCGCGGCCGCGGCCGCCAGCGGCGCCAGGATCAGGCGGGGACGGAAACCTGCCAAACGGGCTGGGGAGACGGAAACAGCAAACGGTGGGCGCATGGATTGTCCGGGGTCGAAAGCGGTTTTCTTCTGCCGCCGCCCCGTGGCGGTTGGATCGCGTGTCGCATCGGGGCAGGGCGTTCAAATGTAGCAAAATGCGGTCTGGCGCCGCGCGCGACGATCATTGCGACACCCCGTGCCACACCCCGTGCGACATTCTCTTTCCGGATTCTCATGCCCCAGTTCGATCTCTACCAGGTAGACGCCTTCACCGCCGCGCCCTTTGGCGGCAACCCTGCTGCGGTGGTGCCGTTGCAGGCCTGGCTTCCCGACGAAACGCTGCAGCGTATTGCCGAGGAAAACAATCTTTCCGAAACTGCCTATTTCGTCCGAAACGGCGATGTTTATGAACTGCGCTGGTTCACGCCCGCCGTCGAGGTCGACCTGTGCGGCCACGCGACGCTCGCAACGGCTTATGTGCTGTTCGAGCAGTTGAACGCGCCGGAAGACGTGCTGCGGTTTTCGACGCGTAGCGGCGAGCTGCGTGTGCGTCGTGCGGGCGACCGGCTGGCGATGGACTTTCCGGCCAAGCAGCCGCAGGCCGTGGACATGCCGCCCGCGCTGTTGCAAGCGCTGGGCCTGCCCGCCGCGCAGTCGCTGTACCGGACCGACGACTATCTGGTGGTGATCGAGGACGAGTCGCTCATCGATGCCCTGACGCCGGATTTCGCGGCGCTGGCGGCTTTCGACGTACGGGGCGTGGCCGTGACGGCACCGTCTGCGCGCTTTGACTTCGTGTCGCGCTGGTTCGGTCCGCGCGTGGGCGTGAACGAAGATCCCGTGACGGGGTCGGCGCACACGTCGCTGGCGCCGTATTGGGCGCAGCGCCTGGGCAAGCGCACGCTGACCGCGCAGCAGGGTGGGGCGCGCAAGGGCCAGTTGCATTGCGAAGTGCAGGACAACGAACGCGTGGTGATCAGCGGTCAGGCGGCGCTGTACCTGCGCGGCACGATTTATCTCTAAGACGTTGTCCGGATACGCATAAACATGAATTCGTTTGAACCCATCCGGGCGCAGTTCGCGCGATTCGGCGAACTACGTCCGCAGCCGCGCGACGCGTGGCAGGGCGACATTGCGCTGCCGCAGGTGCTGGCGGACTTCTATGACCAGGTCGGCCCGTGGGGCGCCACCTATCACCAGAACGTGGGGCCGGTCGGCATCACGCTTTCCGAAACCAACATCAGTTTTCCGCCGCTGTACAAGCTGTGGGACCGGCAGGCCGGATATCGCTGGGACGCCTCGAACGGCGAACGCGTTACCGAGTGGCAGGACAACTGGCTGGTGATCGCCGACCAGAACGCGGACCCTTTCATCCTGGACACCGAAACCGGCGAGATCCTCTACGCCATGCACGGCACGGGCGCGTGGGACGCGGACGTGGTGGCGCCCGATCTGCCGACGTTCGCGTCCGCGCTGGCTGCGGTTGGCGTCGTTTGCCTGGAGGCCGACGAAGACCTGCGCAACGACGACTGGGAAATCAAGCCCGAGCATCGGGCGCGTGCGTTGCAGGCGCTGACCACGGTGCTGGGCGACCCGGTCGAGGCCGAGTGCTTCCTGGATGTGCTTGAGTTCTGACGAAGGAAAAAGACGAATGGCAACGTTTGCCGAACTGGCCGAGGATTGCGGCGTGGCCTTGCCCGGCATGCTGGCCCGGTTGATCGACGCCGGCCGCATCGGCTATGGCGAGGACAGCGCGGCGTGGCGCGGCGACTGGAAGGGCAACACGCTGGCCGCACGGCCTGTGCTGTCCTGCATGGATGACCTGGAATGGATCGACGCGCATCAGGCGCGCGAAACCGCCGAGGAATGGCTCAACCCCGGCTATCAGCACGGCAGGCGCTTTCTGCCGTTTGCGGAATCTGGCGCGGGCGATGCCTATTGCCTGACGCCCACGGCGGGCGGCGGCGTCGGCGTTGCGCTCGTCTGGCATGACAGCGGCGATGCGCGCGTGGACTGGGCGTCGTTCGAGGCGTTTGTGTTCGATGCGCTGGTGCGCAGCGCGGCAGACGTGGGGCATCTGGTTGAGGATGGTTTCACGCCGGCCGAAGCGGTGGAATGTGTCGCTGCCAACATCAACGCATTGAAGGAATACCTGCCGCCGGTGATGCGGGCGGAACTGGACAGGCTGATGGCCGATGCCCCGCTCGTGCCGGCGGACGGCTCGACGGTTTGGATCGATGAGGCGGCCGTCGATGCGGCATTGGCGCTGTTGCCGCCCGTGCAGGACACGTCTTTCGAGGTGGTGCCGCGTTGGGAGTGCGGGGAAGCGTAGCGCCGTAAAACCTGGCGTCATGAACCCCGGTGCGATGCATGCGCGCGGTCGATGCGTCCAGCCACTTGTTTTTCAGGGAATCCCCGTCAGCAGATGCGGCGCGGAGCCGGAGGCCGCGCGCCGGAAACGCGACGGCGACACGCCCATGTGATCGCGGAAAAACCGCGAGAAATTCCCCGGCGTCGAAAACCCCAGGTCCATCGCCACCGAAGTCAGCGGCTGCTCCTGCTGCACCAGCCTGCGCACGGCTTCTTCCACGCGCACCGCGCTCCAGAACACCTGCGGCGTGGTGTTGAGCTGGTCGCGGAACAGCGCGAAGAAGTGGCCGCGCGACAACCCGACCTTGCTGGCGATGTCTTCCACCGCAACCGGTTCGTGGACGTTTTCGCGCATGTAAAGGATGGCGGTGCGAAGGCGCCTGTCCAGCGTCTGCGGACGGGGCGCCACGCCGGGCGGGCGGCTTGTCTGGGAAGACGATTCGATCGCCGCCTGCAGCAGCGCTTCGACTTCGGCGTCGATGTCGGCGCGCGGGTGATCTTGCGGTGCGACGATCTTGTCCAGCAGGCTCCAACAGCCCTGGCGCACCGCCGGGTCGATGGGCACGCCGGGCGCGGTGAAATGGAAAGGGCGGCCGGTGGCGGCGCGGCGCTCGTCCAGCCAGGGCTTCGCAATGTACAGGACGAGGAAGACGGCCGGACCCGAGCGGTCGAGCAGGCGCGCGTCATGGGATTCATAGGTATTGGTGCCCAGCGCAAGATGTTCGCTGTAGGGCACCAGTTTCGAGCCGACGTGCGCCTCGGCTCTTGCGCCGCCCAGCCACAGGGCAAGCTGCACTTCCGCATGCGCATGCGCAATCAGGTCCCCGCGCAGCTCCAGCACGACCGCGCGGCCGAATGCGCCTTCGTGCAAGGCGTAAGTCTCTTGCATGATCTGTCTCCCAGTTCTGATCGGGCGATGAGCGCGCGCACGCCTCGCCGGGGCCACCTGTCCGCCGGGGCCTTCTGCGGGAATTTTATGGGCGTGGTTTCGGGCATTGCCGGGCTCTAGGTGTATACACCTATCACGCCATCTGACTCTGCGATAAGTTCCCGCACCGAACGATAAGCGCGGCCGTGCTGGCACTCCTAAAGTCGTGCTGACGGCGAGGCATGAACCGTTCGCCGATTTACTGATGCACGAAGGAGACCGCGGTGCGCATTGCAAGTTATTTGATGAACGGAGAGCCCGGCGTCGGCCTGGTGTCTGATGACGGCCTGTCGATCGCGCCCCTGGCGCTTGATGACGCAGGCAGGCAGCTCGGCGCGCAGGCCGTGATTGACCTCGTGGCGGCGGGCCGTCCGCTTCCCGAGACGTTGGCGCCGCTGCGCCTGGCCGACGTCATCCTTCGGGCGCCACTGCCCCGGCCGCGTCGCAACGTGTGGTGCGTGGGGCGCAACTACCACGCGCATGCCAAAGAGTTGTCCGCGTCCGTCTTCAAGGACAACGACGCCAATCCGGAATCCTGGCCCATCGTCTTTACCAAGGTGCCGGAATGCGTGGTGGGGCCGCGCGCGCAGGTCCTGTTGCCGGTCGGCGTATCCACGCAGATCGACTACGAGGCCGAGCTTGGCGTGGTCATCGGCAAGACAGGCAAGAACATCGCGCGCGGCGCGGCGCTGGAGCACGTCTTCGGCTACACCGTCATCAACGATGTCACCGCCCGCGACGTGCAGATGCGGCATCAGCAATGGGACATGGGAAAGTCGTTCGATACGTTCTGTCCGATGGGGCCGTGGATCGTCACGGCGGATGCGTTTGACGGGACCAGGACGCGCGTGCGCTGCTGGGTCAACGGCGAGCTCCGGCAGGATGGTCCCACGGAGAACATGATCTTCGACATCCCGACCCTGATCGAAACGATCTCGCGCGGCATCACGCTCTACCCGGGCGACGTGATCGCCACGGGCACGCCGGCAGGCGTGGGCATGGGAATGACGCCTCCCCGATATCTGGTGGCCGGCGACGTGGTGCGCGTGGAGGTCGAGGGGCTGGGCAGCGTCGAGAACCAATTCGTGGAGGAGGCGTCATGACGACAACATCGATCAACGGTCTGTCGGTGGAAATCGACGGTGACGGCCCCGCATTGCTGTGCATTCACGGGCTCGGCGGCTCCTCCAACACCTGGACGCCGCTGATGGGCGCCTGGACGGGCTTTCGGGTCATCCGCCCCGATCTGCCCGGCAGCGCCAGATCCCCTTTGACGGATGGCGAGCTGTCCATCGCGGGCTATGTCGACGCGCTGGTCTCGGTGCTGAACGCGCTGGACTGCGGCGCGGTGCACGTGGCGGCGCATTCGTTGGGGACCATCGTCGCGCAGCATCTGGCGTTGAAGGAGCCGGCCCGGGTCCGGACGCTGGCGCTCTTCGGGCCGCTGGCCGAACCGCCGGAGGCGGGCAGACCGGGCATCCGGGCGCGCGCGGCGCTGGCCCGTCAGGGCGCACCCGCCATGCAGGAAATCGCCGATGCCATCGTCAAGGGCGCCACCAGCCGCCGCACCAAGGCGGAACAACCGGCGGTGCTGGCGCTGGTCCGGGAAAGCGTGATGCGCCAGCCGCCGGAAGGGTATGCGCGAAGCTGCGAGGCGCTGGCCGGCGCGAAGTCCGCCGATCTTGAGCGCCTTGGCGTGCCGGTGCTGCTGGTGACGGGCGATGAAGATGGCGTTGCACCCCCCGCGAACGTGCAGGCCATGGCGGCGCGCATCCCAAACAGCCGCTGCACCGTCGTCGCGGACTGCGGACACTGGACCACGTTCGAGCAGCCGGGCGCTTGCGTGGAAGCGTTACAGGCGTTTCACGCGGGCTTGGCCCGATGAAGCGCGGGTGACTGCGAGCTTTGCAGCACCCGATCCGCAGCACCGACGTCACACCAACACCTTTCATAAAAAAATTCTGACCCCCCGCGGGCCAGGAGGAGACCTCGCATGTCCAGAATCGCATTTACCAACGTCGTCATCTTTGACGGAAGCGGCGACGACGTCTTTGACGGAGAGTTGCTGATCGACGGCGGCCGCATCGTCGAGGTGGCGCGCCTGCCCGAACGGATCAACCGGGACGGCGCGCGCGTCGTCGATGGCAAGGGCCGGTTCCTGATGCCGGGAATGACCGAGGCGCACACGCATTTCTCGTGGAATGATCAGCCCACGCTGGCGGCCATCCAGTTCATGCCGCCCGAGGAGCACATCCTGTGGTGTGTCCGCGTGGCCAAGCGCTATCTGGAAATGGGGTGGACGTCCGCCATCGGCGCGGCGGCGGCCAAGCCGCGGCTGGACGTGGTGCTGCGCAATGCGATCAACGCCGGCGAGTGCCCGGGCCCGCGCTACCTGGCCGGCAGCCAGGAGATCACGACCATCGGCGCGCTGGGCGACAACACGCTGCCCCACATGCATTTCGAGGAGCTGAGCTTTGGGAGCGTTTGCAGCGGCCCCGAGGAAATCCGCCGCTCGGTCCGCACGTTCATCAAGTACGGCGTCGACCACTTGAAGATCAATCTGTCGGGCGAATATATCGCGGGCCTGCCGGCAGAGATGTCGCCCTTTGCGGAAGACGAAATCGCCATGCTGGCCTCGGAAGCCAAACGGTATGGCAAACGGATCGCGGCCCACGCGCGTTCCAGCGAATCGGTCAAGCAATGCGTGCGCCACGGCATCGAGATGGTGTATCACGCCAGCTTCGCGGACGACGAAGCGCTGGACATGCTGGAAGCCAACAAGCACAAGCATTTTGTCGCGCCAGGCATCGGGTGGCTGGTCCGCACCGCGTTCCATGCGTCGGACTACGGCATCACCCCCACGATTGCAGAAAGCATGGGCTACAAGCGCGAACTGGAAATCGCCGCGGAAAGCCTGCGCAAGATGCACAAGCGCGGCATACGCATTCTGCCGGGCGGCGACTACGGATTCGCGTGGATGCCGCACGGCACGAACGCCAACGACCTCCAGTACTTCGTGGACTACATCGGCATGACGCCGGTCGAGGCGCTGGTCGCGGCCACGCGGCTGGGCGGGCAGATCATGCAGCGGCCTGACGAACTGGGGATGCTGCGTCCCGGGTATCTGGCCGACGTGGTCATGGTGGACGGCAATCCGCTGAACGACCTGGCGCTGCTGGTCGACCCGGAACGGATCGTTCTGGTGGTAAAGGACGGGAAGGTCTGCAAGGATATGTGCGGCACGGTGCAGGACGGCACCGGGAACTTGAATGCGGCCCAGCCGCTGCGTGCGGAGCCGGCCTTGGCTTGAGGCAGCGCGCGGGGAGGGGAAAGACGCCAGTTCGGACGCGCGTCGCGGTACGATTCGGCATCGCCGCCCGTTCCGCCGGCTTGTCCGTCCCCCTCCCTGAGAATGCTGCATGAACACCCGTAGACGCCTCTGCGCCGGCCTTCTTTGCGCCGGCCTTCTTGCCGCCGTGTCTGGCCCCGCCCTCGGCCGCTCTGAATTGCCCTACATCGACAGCGTCGTGAACGAGGCGGCCCGCGCGGTCATGCGGCAGCACGACATCGCTGGCATGGTGATCGCCGTCACGCATCAGGGCCGCCAACGCTTCTACACCTACGGCGTCGAGTCGCTGGAGACGCGACGCGCGGTCAATCGGGACACGCTCTTCGAACTGGGGTCGATCAGCAAGACCTTCACCGCGACGCTTGCCGCCTATGCGCAGGCCAAGGGCCAGTTGGCGCTGACGGACAGTCCGGCGCGGTTCATGCCTGAGCTTGCCGGGACCGAGTTCGCCAAGCTGACGCTGGTGAACCTTGGCACGCACACCACGGGCGGCTTTCCATTGCAGGTGCCCGACGACGTGCGCGACAACGCGCAGTTGATGCAATACCTGAAGGCATGGAAGCCCGAACACGCGCCCGGCACGTATCGCTCGTATGCCAATCCCAGCATCGGCATGCTGGGCGTCGTGGCCGCCGCGAGCCTGAAGCAGCCGTTCGCGCAGGCAATGGAGAAGGACCTGTTTCCGAAACTGGGCCTGACCAGCACGTACATCGACGTGCCCGCCGCCAAGGCGTCGCGCTATGCGCAGGGCTACAACAAGCAGGGCGCGCCGGTGCGCGTCAATCCCGGTGTGCTGGCGGCCGAGGCCTATGGCGTCAAGTCCACCGCGCGCGACATGCTGCGCTACGTTGAAGCCGGCATGGACATGGACGTGCTGGATAAGGACATCCGCCGCGCCCTCGCGGATACCCATGTGGGCTATTACGAGGTGGGCGGCATGACGCAGGACATGGCGTGGGAACAGTTTTCGTATCCGGTGGCGCTGGACACGCTGCTGACGGCTAACGCCGGGACGCTGAACAGCCAGAGCCATCCCGCAGAGGCGCTGCAGCCGCCTTTGGCGCCACAGGGCGAGACCTGGATCAACAAGACGGGGTCGACCAATGGGTTCGGCGCCTACGTGGCGTTTGTGCCCGCGCGCAAGCTCGGCATCGTCATCCTGGCCAACCGCAATTATCCCAACGAAGCGCGCGTGCGGTTGGCGGCGGAGATTCTCGGCGCGGTGGACAAGCAGCCGGCGCCGCCCCGAGCGGCGCGTTGACCCCGAAGTGATGACCCGCCGAATTCGATACGAATTACGACGCGGGCCTTGATGGGTGCGCCCGCGGGTTTGCAGGGGGATCGTCGGTGGAGGTCGCCCCTCGGCGTTCGAACCTGTTTCAACATATCTCCGGCTTGGACTGTCCCCATTAAGCAAACGGTTTTCTTGCCTGATAATGCAGGTCGTCGCCCCATGCCGGACCTCTCATGCCTCGCGTCACCCGCCGCTTCGTTTTTCCGTTGTTTGCCACTCTGACGGCCGTCCTGGCCGGATGCTCTTCCCCCAAGCCCGTCTACGAGCGCGAGGACTTCGCGCAAACGGATACCTACTCGCGCAGCGTTCCGGCGGCCAGCAGCGCCGCGTGTGATGCGGGCCGGCGGGCCTTGCTGAGCCAGGGCTATCTCATCGACAAGTTCGAGCCGTCGCGCGTTACCGGCCACAAGAACTTCGAGGGCGAGGACGGGCAGCATACGCAGATCAGCTTCAACATCGAGTGCGCGTCGGACGGCAGTGCGAGCGACCGCACAACCGTGTTTGCGAACGCCGTGCAGGACCGCTATTCGATCAAGCGCACTGGCAACTCGGCCAGCGTGGGGGTCAGCGTGCTGGGGCAGGTGTCGATGCCCTTTGGCGGCAGTGACGACTCGCTGGTCAAGACCGCCAGCCAGACGGTGACGCGGCCCAAGTTCTATGACGGGTTCTTCCAGCTGTTGCAGCGGTTCCTGCCGGACGCACAAGCGGCCGCCAAGCCGCCGGAGCCGCCCGTGCGGACGAAGGGCGCCGCGCCCAAGCCCGCGCCCGCGCCGGCCGACCCGGTGGTGGCGCCGAATGCGCCGGCGGATACGCTGAATCCGGCTGAGGCCGGCGGCGACAAGCCGGCGCCGGCGGCCAATGGGGCGCCGGCAAGTACGCCGGCGGCGGGAGCGCCTGCCGCAGGAACGCCCGCCTCAGGGTCGCCTGCCGCAGGGTCGCCTGCCGCAGAATCGCCTGCCGCAGAATCGCCTGCCGCAGAATCGCCTGCCGCGCCCGCTGCGCCGCAGTCCGGCAACTGACGCTTTACCCCCGGCGCATCGACGGCTGCGCAGTTTGCCGTAGCGCAAACTGCCCGCGCCGAGGCGCCGCGCCGGTCTGCCGCGAGCGGCGATAATGCCGCCCATGACATACCAACTCCTCAAGATGGCCCACGTCGCGGCCGCGGTCGCGTGGCTTTGCGGCTCGCTCTTCGTTGCCCTGTTCCTGCTGACCTCGCAGCCGCAGGACGGCGAAGACGCGCCAAAGGAGCGCAAGATGCTCCACGCGCTGCGCCGCTGGACGCTCTTTGTCACCACGCCCGCCATGGTCATCACCTGGCTCATCGGCCTGCATCTGGCCATGACGTTCGGGTGGTTCGCGATGAACTGGATCTGGATCAAGGTGGCCTTTGCGCTAAGCCTGTCGGGGTTGGTCGGCATGCAAAGCGCATCGCTGCGGCGCATGGCGGGCGGTAGCGGCAAGCGCCCGCCCTTGATCGACCTGCAGGCCCCGTACGTCGTGCTGGCGGCCGCGGCCATCGTGACGCTGGTAGTGGTCAAGCCGTTCTGAACGACTGGCCGGACTGCTCGTCCGGCACCTGCCCGGCGCCCCATATGCCAACGCGCCATATCCAAAAAACCCCGTAATAACGACTCAACCAACTATTCGTTCGCGCGCATAAGCCCCGTCCCTAGAATCGTCTCTCTCATAACTGCGTTGACTTAGAGGCGATTCCATCATGACTATGCGTATTCTTGCCGCCGGGGCTTCCTCGGATGCAGGCGTTTCCCACGGCGCGCGGCAATCGCGCATGGCATGGACGCCGCTGTTCAAGCGCCTCTTGGGCGCGGTGCTGGCCTCGGCCGCGATGTTCCACGGCCCGGCGTTCTCGGCAGACCCGAAGCCGCTCAAGGTGGGCGTGCGCGGCGGGGTGGACGAGCAGATCTGGGAAGTGGTGACGCAGGTAGCCAAGAAAAACGGCCTGGCCGTCGAGCCCGTCGTCATCACCGGCACCGCCAGCCCGAACGAGGCCCTGAACAACGGCGACCTGGAGGCCAATGCCTTCCAGCACATTCCCTTCCTGAACGACCAGATCAAGCAGCGCGGCTACAAGCTGGTGCCGGTCGCCAACACGCTGATCTCGCCCATCGCGTTCTATTCCAAGAAATACAAGTCGCTCAAGGAATTGCCGGATGGCGCGAAGGTGGGCATTCCCAATGACCCAAGCAACCAGACGCGCGCGCTGGTCATCCTGCGCGACCAAGGGCTGATCACGCTGAAGGACGGTTTCGACCCGGCCACCGGCACCGCCACGCTGGCCGACGTGACGTCCAATCCCAAGAAGCTCAACTTCGTGGAAAGCGCATCGGTCGTGCTGGCGCGCTCGCTGCCCGACGTGGACACCGCCGCCATCGTTAACAGCTTTGCATACCAGGCCGGACTGATCGCCACGCGCGACGGCATCGCGGTCGAGAAGAAAGAGAACAACCCCTACGTGAACATCATCGTCGTGCGCGAGAAGGACAAGGACGCGCCGTGGGTACCCGCGCTGGTCAAGGCGTACCACTCGGAAGAAGTTCGCCAGTTCATCCTGACCAAGTTCGAAGGCTCGGTGATCCCGGTCTTCTGAGCCAAGATGCAACGCGAACTTTCCCTGGCCGCGGAAGCGGCCGGCGCAGCGCAATCGCCGGCGCGCGACGCGCACATCGTGTTCGAGGGGCTGCAAAAGCAATATCAAGGGCCCGCGGGCCCCGTCGCGGCGTTGTCGGATGTGTCGTTTTCGATTGCGCGCGGCGAGGTATTCGGCATCATCGGCCGCAGCGGCGCGGGCAAGTCGACGCTGCTGCGCTCGATCAACATGCTGGAACGCCCCAGCGCCGGCCGCGTGCGGGTGGACGGCGTGGACGTGGGCAGCCTGGACGAGAATGCGCTCGTCGGCCTGCGCCGCCGGATCGGCATGATCTTCCAGCACTTCAACTTGCTGTCCGCCAAGACGGTGGCCGAGAACGTCGCGCTGCCGCTGCGCGTGGCCGGCGTAAAGCCCGCGGCCGCGCGGGCGCGGGTGGACGCGCTGCTGGACATGGTGGGCCTGCGGGACAAGGCCGACGTGTATCCGGCTAAGCTGTCCGGCGGCCAGAAGCAGCGCGTCGGCATCGCGCGCGCGCTGGTCCACGAGCCCGAGATCCTGCTGTGCGATGAGGCGACATCGGCGCTAGACCCCGAGACCACGCAATCGATCCTGGGCCTGCTGCTGGACATCAACCGCAACCTGGGCCTGACCGTCGTACTGATCACGCACGACATGGCCGTGATCCGCGAGGTCTGCCACAAGGTGCTGGTGCTGGACGGCGGCCGCAACGTCGAACTGGGCGAGGTGTGGCGCGTGTTCGGCAACCCACAGGCGGATGCCACGCGCGCGCTGCTGCGGCCGCTTCAACACGACCTGCCCGCGGACCTGGCGGCCCGGCTGGTGCCGGACCTGCAAGGTCGCCCCGGCGTCGCCGTGCTGCGCCTGCGCTTCACCGGACAAGGCCGGCCAGACGGCGTGTCGCTGCAGGCGTTGGCCGCGATGGGCCCGGGCGCCACGCTGCTGCACGGCGGGCTGGACCGGCTGCGCGGCCATGCGCAGGGCAGTCTGCTGGTGTCTGTGCCCGCGCACGCTTTACAGGAAGAGGCCGCGCGCGCCGCGCTGGTGGCCGATCAGATCAAGGTGCTGGGCTATGTCGCTACCGATGCTTGACAAGTACCTGCAGGCGTTTCTGCAGACCCTGACGATGGTGAGCATTTCCGCCGCCATTGCCATCGCGACCGGCCTGGCGCTGGCCGTGGTGCTGACCATCACCGCGCCGGGCAATCTCTACCCGCGTCCCCGTTTCAACAAGGCGCTGTCGATCACGGTGAACACGTTTCGCGCCATCCCGTTCATCATCCTGCTGGTCGCGATGCTGCCGTTCACGCGCTTTCTGGTGGGCACGACGCTAGGCACCTGGGCGGCCATCGTACCGCTGTCGGCCAACCTGATTCCGTTCTTTGCACGCATTGCGCAGGTCAGCCTGAACGACGTGGACCACGGTCTGGTCGAGGCGGCGCGCGCCATGGGCTGCCGGCGCTGGCACATCGTGCGTCACGTGCTGCTACCCGAGGCCCTGCCCGGCATCATCGGCGGCATGACGGTCAGCGTCATCGCCATGATCAACGCGTCGGCGATGGCCGGCGCGGTGGGGGCGGGCGGCCTGGGCGACCTGGCGATCCGCTACGGCTACGAGCGTTACGAGACGCGGGTGATGTTTGAGGTGATCGTCATCCTGATCGCGCTGGTGTCGATCGTGCAGTTCACCGGCGAGTGGCTGTCGCGCCGCGCCGACCACAAGCGGTGAACGATGCGAGTCGCGCGCGAAGCGTCCTCTGGTTCAGCGCAATGGCGCCTGCGGCATGGCCGCCAGGGATTGCGTCGCCAACCGCTCCTGCTCGCCGGCCAGCCGGTTGACGGCGTCCTGGTGCTGATGAAAGCGCGCCAAGTCGGCATCGCGACCGAACATCAGTTCGTCCCGGTCCGCGTACCAGAACTGCCGGTTGTCATCGAGCAGCGTGATCATCAGCCCGAATTCATGCAGGATCTGCGTTTCCAGGTCCCAGACGCGCGCCAGTTTTTCTTCGCTGGCCGCGCGGGAGTCCTGCAACGCCTTCAGGATCTTGTCCTTTTCCGGTTCGGCGATGGTCAGCGAGCGCACCAGCGCAGGCATTCCGTTCAACACGTCCATGCTTTGTTCGCGGTAGCCGGGCACGAGCTGTTCGGCCTGTTCCAGAATCAGACGGCTTTCGATCAGGCCCGAGTCGCGCGCCAGACGCCGGGCGTCGAACAGCTTGGGCAGGCCGATTTCCTTGAGTTCCTGCAGGTACGCGCGATGCTGCGCCAGCCGTTCGCCCGCGATGGTCTTCATGGCCCGTTCCATTTCGCCGTACGGACCGGTGGCCTTGGGCGAGGGGTCGATGGCGGGCACGTCTTCGGGCGCGCCGCTGCCGCCGCCGGCCTGCAGGCGCAGCGCGTCGATGGCCTTGCGGATTTCGGTGTTGGCGATGTCGCGCTGGCGGTTGTCGTGGGTGCGCTCGGCAAGCGGCCCGGCCACGGCGGCCAGCAAGCACACCCCCGCGCCCAGCATGATGCGCAAGCGGTTGCGCGGCGTGCGAAAGCGGGTCCAGATCGAAAAGACGCCCAGAACGGCAAACAGGATGAGGCCCAGAAGAATGGCGCCGCCGAAGGCCAGCTTGGCGACGTCCAGCATGGTGGCGGGCCGGCTGCTGTAGACGGCCCACGCCAACATCGCGGAATAGACCAGACAGGTGGCGGCCTTGAGCAGCCAACCGGGTTGGGGCGGCTTCGCGGGGATAACCGCCGGGCCGGCGGCCGCGGCGGGCGCTTGCGGGTCGTTCATGTCGCGCACGAAAACGGAGATACGGCGTTTGACTGTAAAGACTCGCTTCGGCCCCGTCAATGCCGCGGACCTGCGGCGATTTCCGATTTCCAGGCAGGCGCGATGCGCCCCTGCACCCACCCATGACAGGAGTGACAACCATGACCGACCTCGCGCAGCAAGGCTTTGCGACCCGCGCCATTCACCTGGGCTACGACCCGCTGGACGAACAGGGGGCGCTGTCGCCGCCGCTGTATCTGACGTCCACCTACACGCAAGACAGTATCGAGGCCTTTGACCGGATCCGGCTCGGCGAGGCCCAAGGCTATGTCTACGGCCGGACGCGTAATCCGACGCAGGCGCTGCTGGAAGAGCGGCTGGCGTCGCTGGAAGGCGCCGAGGCCGGCGTGGTGACGGCCTCGGGCATGGCGGCCATTTCGGCCACCCTGTTCTCGCTGCTGCAAAGCGGGGACGAGATCGTGGTTGACCAGATCGTCTACGGCACGGCCTTCACGCTATTCACGCAGGGGCTGTCCCGATTCGGCGTGCGCGCCGTGTTCGCGGATTTCACGCAGCCGCAGTCCGTGGCTGCCGCCATCGGCCCCAAGACCCGGGCGGTGTACTTCGAGACCCCCGCCAATCCGAACCTGCGCCTCGTGGACATTGCGGCCATCTCGGCCATCGCGCGCGGCAAGGGGCTGCTGACCATCGTGGACAACACCTTTGCCACGCCGGTGCTGCAGCGTCCGCTTGAACATGGCGCGGACATCGTGCTGCATTCGGCCACCAAATACCTGGGCGGGCACGGGGACCTGCTGGCGGGCGCCGTGCTGGGCCGCAAGCAGCACATCGACGCCATCCGGCTGCAAGGCTTGCGCTACTTCACGGGCGCGACGCTGTCGCCCTTCACGGCGTTTCTGGTGCTGCGCGGGATCAAGACGCTGGAGCTGCGCGTGCAGCGCCATAGCGAATCCGCGCTGAGGGTGGCCAAGCTGCTGCGCGAGCATCCGGCGGTGGCCGATGTGTTCTATCCGGGCCTGGCCGGCACGGCGGGCGCAGACATTGCGCAGCGCCAGCAGGCGGCGGGCGGCGGCCTGGTGGCGTTCGAGCTGAAAGGCGGTCTGGTGGCCGGCAAAACGCTCTTGAATAGCCTGAAGCTGGCGCGCATCGCCGTCAGCCTGGGCGATCCCGAGACGCTGATCCAGCATCCGGCGTCGATGACGCATGCCAGCTACTCGGCAGAGGACCGCGAGCGCTATGGGCTGTCCGAGGGCTTGCTGCGGCTGTCGGTCGGGCTGGAAACGCCCGAGGACATTCTGGCGGATCTCAAGCAGGGTCTGGATCGGGTGTAGGCGGCGGCGCGGCGGGCGGTGTGGCGG
>NZ_JCBANC010000061.1:0-39169 GCF_059760815.1 Achromobacter sp. 1012554356
CCCCGCCCCTTCAGCCCCACCTTGGCGGGGCCGCGCCTAACGGCGCGCTGCCGTCAGGCGCGCGCCTGCCAGACTTCGGCGTTGACCATCGCCTGCGGTTTCTGGCCGCCCAGCGCGTCCATCAGGTTGGCCACCGCCAGGTCGATCATCGCGCGCCGCGTTTCGTGCGTGGCGCTGCCCACGTGGGCCTGCAGCACGACGTTCGGCAAGGCGCACAGCGGGCTGTCGGCCGGCAGCGGTTCCTGCTCCATCACGTCCAGCCCCGCGCCCGCAATGGTGCCGGCGCGCAGCGCTTCCACCAATGCGGCCTCGTCGATGACCGGTCCGCGCGCGGTGTTGATCAGGTACGCCGTGGGCTTCATCAGTTCCAGCTCGCGCTTGCCGATGGAATGACGCGTTTCCGCCGACAGCGGGATGTGCACGCTCAGCACGTCCGACGACTTGAAGAGCTCATCGCGATCCACATAGGTGGCCAGGCCTTCGGCTTGCGGATCCTCGCGGCGGTTGTGATAGATCACCTTCATGTCGAAGGCCTGCGCCGCGCGCGCCACGACACGTCCGATGCGGCCCATGCCCAAGAGGCCCAACGTCTTGCCGCGAATGTCGCGCGTCAGCGGAAACGCGCCCTTGGTCCAGGCGCCGCTGCGCACAAAGGCATCGCCCGCCACCAGGTTGCGCGACAGGCACAGCATCAGGCCGATGGTCACATCAGCCACCGCGCCGTCCAGCACGCCCGGCGTATTGCAGATCAGCACCTTGCGCCGGGTGGCGGCCGCCAGGTCCACGTTGTCGAATCCCACGGCGAAGTTCGAACTGACCTTCAACGCGGGCAAGGCATCCAGCAACGCCTGATCGACCTTGGTGCGTACCGTGCACACCATGCCTTCGATCTGCGCGCGCTCGTCTTCACCCAGCACGTCAGCGGGATTTTGGCCGGTGGGCACTTCTAGGATTTCGCAGCGCTCGGCGAGGCGTTCGCGCAGGTCCGGCGGCACGGGCGCGGAGACGATGACTTTGGGCTTTTGATTCATTGGGGGCTCCAGTGGGGTCAGGGTTCGATTGCTTCGACGTCGGTGGCAAACACCTGCTGCTCACCAGCGTCGACCAGCGCGGGTTCGGCGGGATGGTCCAGGTAACGAACAATCAGCCAGAAGCCGTCTTGCGGGTTCTCGACGATCTCGGCCAAAGCGCCATCCGCCATGCGCACGCGCACGCCGGGTTGCAGATCGACGAGGTTGATGGATTTGTTGTCGGCCATGCGGTGGCTCCTTGTGGTTCCGCCGGCGCGGCTACAGTTCAAGCTGCGATGACGGCACGCGCACGCGGATGCCGTCCAGCTCGGGCGTCATGATGACCTGACAGGACAGGCGGCTGGTTGGGCAGCGCTCGGGCACGACTTCCAGCAAAGCCTCCTCGGCCATGCCGGGCGGCTCCAGCCGCGCGTGCCATTCGGCGTTCACCTGCACGTGACAGGTGCCGCAGATGGCGCCGCCGCCGCATTCGGCCACGATGCCTTCCAGGCCGTCGCGCCGCGCGGCCTCCATCAGCGACCAGTCGTCGGGCACGTCCAGCACCTGTTCGGCGCCATCGGGCAATTCAAATATCGCAACGGGCATGTTGTCTCCAAGGCTTCGTTTACACAGCGGCCGGAACCGCTTCGGGCGCGCCGATGCGCGGCACACCTTTGATGAATTCCACGGGACTGTCGACCGCTTCGATCGCGGCCAGGCGGCCGTGCTGATAGCGCTCGACCAGCCAGCCCTTGGCAGTGGGCAGCAGAACATCCCGGCAAGGCGCGGCCGGGTCGACGAGACCAGCCATCTGCAGGCGCCGGCCCTGCTGCTCGGACCAGAACGTGGGCGGACGCGCCGCAGGCGGCGCCTTGCCGGCAATGGCGGCCGCCGCCGTGCGTGCCTGCGCCAGCGCGTTCTGCACGCTTTCGATGCGGGCGTAGCGCTGCAGCTCGCCCCGAAAAGCGCTCGCACAATCGCCAATGGCGTAGACGTCGGGCGCCGAAGTCCGGCAGCATTCGTCGACGACCACCCCGTCCAGGCAGATCAGTCCCGCAGCCTCGGCCAGCGCCGTCTCGGCAACCGCGCCAATCGATACCAGCACGAGTTCGGCGTCGATCGGATCGCCACTGGCCAGGTGCGCGCGCCAACCCGTCGCAGTACGTTCCCAGCGCCGCACCGCCGCGCCGTGGCGGATCTCGATGCCGGCCTCGCGGTGCAGGTCGCCGATGCGCGTCGCCGTGGGCTCGGACACCTTGCCCGCCATCACGTTGCCGCCCTGCTCCAGCACCAGCACTTCCGCGCCAAGCTTGCGCGCCGAGCAGGCCGCCTCCAGCCCCAGATACCCCGCGCCCACGACAAGCAGCCGGATGCCCGGCCGCAACGCCTCGCGCAGCCGGTGGGCGTCGTCCAGGCCTCGCACGGAGAACACCTGATCGCCCGCCACCTCGGCAATGCCGCGCGCGCTGGCGCCGGTGGCAAGCACGCAATGTTCGAAAGCCACCTCGCGGCCCGACGCCGTGCGCAGCGTGTGCGCCGCCGTGTCGATGGCGGCCACCGGATCGCCCGCCACCACGATCACGCGCGATTTCTCATACGCGCTGCCTGCTCGTAACGCGATGCGTTCGGCGCTGGTCGAGCCGGTCAGCAGCGCCTTGGACAGCGGCGGCCGTTCGTAGGGCGCATGCACTTCGGCGCCAAAGAGCGCGACGTCGCCGTCGACGCCCGCCGCGCGCAAGGCCCACGCACACTCCACGCCCGCATGCCCCGCGCCGATGATGGCCGTGTGAACACGCTGCGGGACTGATGAGGTTTCCATGATGCTCAGGCTCCGAATTTCAGCGAAATGCTGGCTTTGGTGGCCACCTGCTTCCAGCGCGCCAGCTCGGCCCGGTTCAGCTCCGCAAAGGCGTCGGCCCCTCGCGGCTTGGGCTCAAAGCCCGCGGCGGTCAAGGTTTCCACCGATTGCGGCTGCGCCATGCCTTCCTGCAAGGCCGAGCTGATCTTCTGCACGATGTCCGGCGCCATGCCAGCGGGGCCGTACACGCCCAGCCAGCTCGTCACGTCGAAGTCCGCCACGCCTTGCTCGGCCATCGTCGGCACGTCCGGCAACTGCTTGCTGCGATAGCTGCTGGTCACCGCAATCGGACGAATCGATCCCTTGCGGATCAGTCCCATCACCGGCGGAAGGTTGCTGAAGCTGAAGTCCAGGTTGCCGTTCACCACATCCACCAGCATTTCGCCGCTGCCCTTATACGGCACGTGCAGCAGGTTGGTGCCCGTGTGCTGCGCGAAGAACGCCGTGGTCAGATGCACCGACGAACCGATGCCGTTGGACCCGTAGTTCAGGCCATCCTTGCTGCGCTTGCGCGCCGTGGCGATCAGGTCGTCAACGCTGCGTATCGGCGAGTCCGCCTGCACGATCAGCACGTTGATAAATTCGGCCATCTGCGCAATCGGCGTGAAGGCGCGCGCCGTGTCCAGCGGCAGCCCGGTCACCGTGGCCATCGGCAGCACCATGCCGCCCAGGCCATTGAGCAGCAACGTATAGCCGTCCGGCGGCGCGGACGCCACCTGCTGGCTGCCGATCATGCCGTTCGCCCCCGGCCGGTTCTCCACCACCACGGGCTGGCCAAACTTGCGGCTGAGGATGTCTCCGGCCAGACGCCCCGCCACGTCCGTGACGCCGCCCGGCGGGTACGGCACGATCAGGCGGATCGGCTTGCTGGGATACGCGGCGTCGGCGCCCCACGAGATTCCCGTCGCCGTCATCGCGGCCGCGCCGGCAATGGCCTTCAGTACAGTACGTCTTTGCATGCTGCAACTCCAGGTATGGGCGAGCGCGTCCTGTCGGCGGTCTGGCCCCGAGTGGAAGGAAAACCATCGAATCCCGGCAGACGGGCCGGGTCCGGCATAGTCGCGCTAGAAGAAGATCGTCAGCGCCTTCGATAAGAGAACGTTCTGGTCCAGATGGATCTCGCGCGACAGAATCGTGAAGCGCCCGTCCCGCCTGCGCAGCACGTCCTCACGCTTGCCCACGAACAGATTCACTTCGGACTGCAAACGGTTCTGATAGATCAGAAAGCGTGACCGCACCCGCACCAGGTCGCCGCCGCCCTCGTCAGGCGTCACGTCCAGCACGCGGATGTTGGTCACCAGATGGGACACGCGCGAGGCCGGCTCTTCGGCCCAGTGAATGCCCGTCTTGATCTGCGCCACGCGCTGGCGCAGCGTGTCGATGCCTTCGTCGAACCAGGCGGCATCCTGCTTGCCGGAGTATTCCTGCGCCATCGCGTCGCGGCGAACGTTGCGCGTCAGCGGCATGCGATACGTAATGGCGTCGTCCAGGAGGCTGAGCCACTTGTCGAACTCACGATGGTCCAGCAGATCGGCCTCGTAGTGCAGGAAGCGATGCGCTTCCCACCACAGCAGCATGTCGTCCACGCTGTCGTCCTGCGCCACGGGCAGCGCGTTCTCGATGGTTGCATTCATGCCGCTTCCTCCAGGCGCACCGCGCCCGCCATCAGTTGGTCCCAGGACAGGCCGTTCATGAATTGCGCCCAGCGCCGGTAGTAGATCCGCGCGTTCTCCTCGGTGTATTCCCCGTTGACCGCGCAGCCCGGAATCTCGGGCACGTCCTGCCGGTGGCCCACGCCCATCTGGTAGTTGAAGAAGAGCTCGCGCGACATGGCGCCCATGCTGGCCTCTGTGGCGCCGGTCCAGTTCTCCATGTCGTCGGATTCGGTCATGCCGCCCGGCCCGGAATACCGCAAGAAGTAATGCCGAGCCGCGTCCTTAACTGCTTCCGGCGCATCCTTGTCCACCAGGTACATGCGCCACATTTCCATCTCGGTCGAGCTGATCGGATGAAACACCGCCAGCGTGCGCGGCTGGCGGCCGTGGAACGACATGTTCGGGAAGATCGTGCCTACGCTGGTCTGCACCCGCATCGCCGAACCCAGCGTGCGTTCGCGCTGCTCGTGAATTTCGCGGTAGTAGGCTTCCACCTCCGGATAGCGGCCGTACTGCGGCGCGTAGGGGCCTTCTTCGTAGAACGGCAACCGGCCCAGCAGACCGTGGCCCAGTTCCGGAAAACAGATCGCCGAACGCGTGGCCGACGCATCGCGGCGCCCCTTTCCGCCGCCGGGGCCGATGCCCACGATGTCCACCGAGCGGTGGCTGATGTCGTGGTAAAGATCGCCAATGAAGTTCTCGGGCGCGAACTTCCAGTTGCACTTCACGCGCCACTTCTGCACGCCGCCGATCACCTCCGAGCCGCCCGGACTGCCGTTGCGATGATCGAGCGCCGCGTCCAGATACAGCCGCATGTTGCCGATGTAGTCCAGGAACGGCGGCGCATTGGGGTCCCAGGTCGCCCAGATGGCGCCCTTGTAGTTCACCACCTGCGCCACCGTCTTCAGACCCCACTGCTTCTTGTCCAGTTCGCCCTTGTAGTGCGTCGCGTGGCCCGGCACGCCGACCAGCTCGCCGGGCCGTTCCACCAGCTTGCCGTCGGTGGAAAAGCTCCAGCCATGGTACGGACAGGTGAAAGTCCGGTTGTTGCCGTGGTCATAGCGGCACAGCTTCATGCCGCGATGCGCACAGCTATTTAGCATGACCTGGATCTGCCCCTGCCGGTCGCGCGTCAGGATCACGGATTCCGTGCCCATGCGCGAGACAAAGTAATCGTCCGGCTTGGGCACCAGGCTTTCGTGCCCCACAAACAGCCACGCGCGCGAGAAGATCTGCTTCAGTTCCTGCTGAAAGATCTCTTCGTCCACAAAGATGGACCGGCTGACCAGTCCCTCCTCGGCGCGCACCAACTCGTCGATCGTCTTCTGACCCATCACCACTTCCCCTTGGAGGATGCCCTTAATGGGCGCCTACGACTTCTCAGCCGTGGCCGCCGCTGTACGCAGACGTGCTTCCGTGTTGTCGACGTGCGTGCGCGCATGCTGCCGCGCCAACTCCACGTCGCCCTTCTCGATGGCGGCAAACAGCGCCTCATGCTCTTTCTGCGCCTGCGCCCCGCGGCCCGCGATCTTGGCCGACCGCGAACGCGACACGCGCAGGTTCTTCTTGAGCAACACCGCCAGGAAATCGAAGAAATTCAGATAGTGTTCGTTGCGCGTGGCCCGCGCCACACATCGGTGGAACTCCATGTCGGCATCCACGCCAACCGCCACGTCGCCGGACGCAATCGCGTCGGCCATCTTGCGCAGCGCCAGCCGCATCGCGGCCAGATCGTCCTCATCACGCCGAGCCGCCGCCAGCGGCGCCGCCTCGATCTCGAAGCCCCGGCGCAATTCCACGATGCGCAGCACCTGATCCGCATCGCCAATGTCCGCCGCCTGCATGCGCAACACCGACGGCCGCGCCGTCTGCATGACGGTCAGCCCGCGGCCCTGCTTGCTTTGCACGATGCCATCGCCCTTCAGGCGGGAAACCGCTTCGCGCAGCACGGTGCGCGAGACGCCAAGCCGGGTGGCGATGGTCTGCTCAGGCGGCAGGACCTCGCCGACTTGGTAGTCGCCACTGGTAATCTCGTCCAGCAGCATCTCGGTGACACGGTCCGTCAGATTGGGCTCTGACGAGAACGGCGGGACCGACTCTCGTTTCAACAGTACTCGGGAAGCTGAATCAGGCATAGGAAGTCTCGTCCGAAAACGTGCATCTCATTGCCAGCCCGCGTTGCCTCGGCTGTGGACGCGCCCCGGGAGGGATGCGTTGAAAATACGATAATCGTATAAGGATGGGGGGAGGTATTAGGGGAAGTGCGGATGCTGGTCACATGCGCACACCAGACCTGATCCGGGGACGGATCGATCGCCGATTATGATTGCCAACGTAGCGAGTTCACGCGAATGCGTTACTCTCCCCTCCCCAAATCAGTCTGCAAGGAGTTCCCTCATGGCACAAGCCTCCGCCCGTCACATCCTCGTTTCCACCGAAGCGAAGGCCAACGAACTCAAGACCGCCATCGAGAATGGCGCTGACTTCGCCCAGCTCGCCAAGGAAAACTCGAGCTGCCCGTCGAGCCGCGACGGTGGCAACCTGGGCACCTTCGGCCCGGGCCAGATGGTCAAGGAATTCGACACCGTCGTGTTCAGTGCCCCGGTCGGCGAAGTGCAAGGCCCGGTGAAGACCCAGTTCGGCTACCACCTGGTCGAAGTGACCAGCCGCAAGGACTAAGGTCCCGCAGCCAATTGGCTCAGAAAGCCGCCGCCAGGAGCGATCCTGGCGGCGGCTTTTTTTCGCCCAGCGTCAGCCACCCCGCACGTTGCACCGCAGCACCGGATTCCCTATCAATTGATAATTTCTGTTCAGGTGACAGGACCCGAAGGCCTGCGACAGAATGGCCCACACCCGGAGGAGACAGCCGGGGCCACAAGAATCCACAGCGCAATCACACGGCGCCAGAGGCCCATGAAAAAGTCCAGGAAGGTCATCATCACCTGCGCCATCACCGGTTCGGTCCACACGCCGTCGATGTCGCCCCATCTGCCCGTCACTCCCGATCAGATCGCGCAGTCCGCGCTGGACGCCGCCGAAGCGGGCGCGGCCATCGTGCATTTGCACGCGCGTCAACCGGACACCGGCAAGCCTACGCAGGATCCGGCGCTGTATGCGCGTTTTTTGCCACGCATCAAGGAGGCGTCTGACGTCGTGGTCAACATCACGACGGGCGGTTCGCCGGTGCTGCCCATTGCCGAGCGCATGGCCCCGGCCTTGCAGTTCAAGCCCGAGGTGGCGTCGCTGAACATGGGGTCGATGAACTTCGGAATGTATGAACTGCTGGAGCGGTTCAAGGAATTCAAGCACGCCTGGGAACGGCCGTATCTGGAGGGCAGCAACGACCTGATCTTTCGCAACACGTTCAAGGACATCGAGCACATCCTCGCGTCTTGCGGCGACAACGGCACGCGCTTTGAGATCGAGTGTTACGACATCGGGCACCTGTACACGGCCGCGCATTTCGTGGACCGCAAGCTGCTCAAGCCGCCGTTCCTGATCCAGTCGGTATTCGGTATCCGCGGCGGCATCGGCACGCATCCCGAGGACGTGATGATGATGAAGCGCACCGCGGACCGGTTGTTTGGCGACGACTACATCTGGTCGGTGCTGGCTGCGGGGCGCA
The DNA here is from genome assembly GCF_059760815.1 of Achromobacter sp. 1012554356. Lineage (NCBI taxonomy): Bacteria > Pseudomonadati > Pseudomonadota > Betaproteobacteria > Burkholderiales > Alcaligenaceae > Achromobacter > Achromobacter sp. 1012554356. The sequence goes on from NZ_JCBANC010000061.1 coordinate 8,149, forward strand.
AGCAGACGCCGCTGGCGACGATGGCGGCCACGATGGGCGGGAACGTGCGCGTGGGCCTGGAAGATTCGTTGTGGGACGGCCCCGGCGAGTTGGCGCTGTCGAACGCGGACCAGGTGCGCCGCATCCGGCGCATTCTGGAAGACCTGTCCTTGCAGGTCGCCACACCCGACGACGCACGCGAGACACTGCAACTGAAGGGACGCGGCAACGTCGCGTTCTGAAAACACACATCCATCCAGTGGGGAGACGAGACATGAAAAAAACATTGCGCGCGACGGCTTTGGCCGCGCTGTTGGGCATGGCGGCGGCGGCTCAGGCCGATGACGGGGTCATCCGAATCGGATTCATCACAGATATGTCGGGTCTGTCGGCCGACGCCGATGGTCCGGGTGGCGCCGAGGCGATCAAGATGGCCATTGCAGACCTGGGCGGCACGGTGGCAGGAAAGAAGGTGGAGGTGCTGGTCGCGGACCATCAGAATCGGGCAGATATCGCGTCGTCACGTGCCCGCGAATGGCTGGATCAGCGCGGCGTGAACATGCTGATCGCGGGGGCAAACTCGGCGGCGGCGCTGGCGATGGCGAAGGTGGCCGAGGAAAAGAAGACGCCGTTCTTCGTGGTGAGCGCGGGTGCGTCCGAGCTGACGAACTCGCAGTGCACGCCTTACACGGTGCATTACGTGTACGACACGGTGTCGCTGGCGCGCGGCACGGCGCGCGCAATGATGAAAGAAGGCAACAAGGACTGGTTCTTTCTGACGGTGGACCACGCGTTCGGCCATGCGCTGGAGCGGGACGCGTCGAAGGTGGTTCAGGCCGATGGCGGCAACGCCAAGGGCCGGGTGCGGCATCCGCTGAACACGGCCGATTTCTCGTCGTTCATCCTGCAGGCGCAGGCCTCGGGCGCGCAAGTGCTGGGGCTGGCCAATTCCGCCAGCGACACCAGCAACGCGGTCAAGGCGGCCAACGAGTTCGGCCTGACGCCCAAGATGAAGATCGCGGGCCTGCTGGTGCTGATCACCGATGTTCATGCGCTAGGCCTGCAAGCGGCGCAGAACATGTACCTGACCACGGCGTGGTATTGGGACCAGGACGACGCGTCGCGTAAATGGGCGTCGCGCTTCGAGGCCGTGATGAAGAAGAAGCCCTCCATGCTGCAGGCCGGCGATTATTCCGCAGCGACGACCTATCTGAAGGCGGTGGAAGCGACCAAGAGCACCGACGGCGACACCATCATGAAGTGGCTCAAGGCCAATCCCGTGAACGACTTCTTTGTGAAGGACGGCAAGATCCGCGCGGACGGGCTGATGGTGCATGACATGTTCCTGATGCAGGTGAAGACGCCGGCGGAATCGAAGGCCCCGTGGGACTACTACAAGCTGGTGGCGCGCGTGCCGGGCGACCAGGTGTACACGTCGCCCGCGGAATCGACCTGCCGCTTGATGAAGCCCTGACGCCATGACCCAATCCAACACCCCTCTCAATTCGCCCACGACGATCTCCTCCCTGCCCGTTGATCTGACCGGAACGCGGGTCATCGTCACGGCTGGCGCGTCCGGCATCGGCGCCGCGCTGGCCGACGCCTTCGCGGAACGTGGCGCGCGCGTGCATCTGTGCGATGTCGATGACCAGGCCCTGGCCGCCAGCCGCCACGCCTGGGCGCGCGCGGACGTTGGCAGCCGCGACGAGATCGACCGCTACATGCAGACGGCGCTATCGCATCTTGGCGGGCTGGACGTACTGGTGAACAACGCTGGCATCGCGGGCCCCACGGCGGGGATCGCCGACATCACCGCGCAGGAGCTGGACGCGACGCTGGACATCAACCTGGCCTCGCAATTCCACACCGTGCGGCATGCGCTGCCCGCGCTGCGCGAGTCGGGCGGCGGCAGCATCATCAACATCAGCTCGGTGGCGGGCCGGATGGGCTTGCCCATGCGCACGCCTTATGCCGCCACCAAATGGGGCGTCGTTGGCCTGACCCGCTCGCTGGCGATGGAGCTGGGGCCGCTGAACATCCGGGTCAATGCGCTGCTGCCGGGGCTGGTGGCCGGGCCACGCATCGAACGGGTCATCGCGGCCCGGGCGAAGAACATGGGGTTGTCGGTGGAGGAACAGACTCGGCTGGAGCTGTCCGGCGTCAGCCTGCGGCAGTTCGTGCGCGCCGCGGACATTGCCAACATGGCGCTGTTCCTGGCCAGCCCTTTCGGAGCGATGGTCAGCGGGCAGGCAATCAGCATCGACGGCGATCTGCAATCGCTGCCTTGGCAGCCGCCGGCGCAATGACCGGGTAGCGGTCGCCGCTAGGGCAGCAGCGCGATCGTCTCTGCGTAGACGCCCTGCCGCCGCGTCTGGGCGGTGGCGCGCAGGGCATCCAGCAGGCGCGCGGTCAGTTCGTTATTGCGGGACTCGGCGCGGGTGATCAGCATGAAATCGAACCATTGCCGCGAGGCCAGCGGCACCGCAACCAGGTCCGGAAACGACGCAACGATGTCGGACGCGGACAGCGCATTGACCAGGCTGATGCCCTTGACCGCGCGTACCGTGCCCGGCAACAGCGACATGTGCGCCTGCATGCCGGACCGCAGCAGCAGCGAGTCGGCGATATCGCCCTGCGCCACGACGTAGTCGGACCACAGCGGCTTGACGTAGGTGTCCGGCGGAATGTCCAGCACTGCGATGGCATCGCGTCCGGCCAGCGGGTGTTCGCGGTGCGCAATCGCCATGACGTCCGCGCGCAGGAACGGCGTGAAGGTCAGCCGCGTGCTGTCGCGACCGACGGCGCCCAGGCCGAAGTCGGCGCGCATTGTCTCCACCGCGCTGATGACCTGCATCGACGACTCGACGTCGATGGAAAATGGCCGCGTGCCATTGAGGTCCAGATAGCGGCGCACGGCATCGGGCGCGTAGCCCAGCGCCAGCGCAGGCGACGATGCGATGCGCAGTCCGCGCCCGCCGAATTGTTCAATGCTGTGCAGGGCTTCGTCGATGCGCACCAGTTCGTCCAGCACGAACTTGGCCTCGCTGTAGAGGTACTGCCCCGCCTCGGTGGGACGCAGGGTCTTGTGCGACCGGTCGAACAGCTGGACGCCCGTCGCGCTTTCCAGGCGTGAGATCGCGTGGCTGATCGCCGGCTGCGTCAGGTGCATGGCGAGCGCCGCCTGCCGCGTCGAGCCCGTCATGACCACCGCGTAGAAGATCCGCAGGTCGTGGATGTTGAAGTTGCGCTTCATGCAGCGCGCCTACCGTTGCTTGGGTGGCTGCGTGGGTGGCTGCTTGGGCGACGCTTTCGGCGCGCTCATGCCACCAAAAGCAAACAACCCCATCTGCGCACCCGTCGCGCGCGAGAGGTAATCATTCTTCAGCGCTTCCCGATCGCCGAACAGCGCGCCGGCATCGTTGCCCTTCGCCGCACGGTTCTTGTCGATATCGTTCTGGGCATCGTGCATGCCCTCTTGCAGCGCGCGGCGCAAGGCAGGGTTCAACGATGCGGTGTCGTAGGTCTCGTCGGGCCGCAAACCCAGGCTGTCCATGCGCTCGCGCAGCATCGTCTCGGACTTGGGTACGGGTGCGAACCGCAGCAGGAAGGCCAGTTCATCATAGAACTCGAGCGAAGAATACATCTGCGCGCGCGGAACCGGCGCCATCCAGTCCACCCGCGCGGGTGCGGCGGGTGCAGCCCGGTTTCGGAACGCGGACAAGGTCTGCACCTTGAAGCGCGACTGGATGCGCTTGGCGTTGTCATGGTCGGCGGGATTGAAGCGCTGCGTGCGGGCCACCAGCGTGGCAAGTTCAGTCTCGGAACGAATCACCTTCGTGATGCCGGGTGGCACCTTGCCCTTCCAGGACGGTCCTGCAACCAGAAAAACGCCGCCGCGGACACCACGTGATCCCAGGTCGCCGATGTGGTGCATGTACAGATCCATCACCTGCAACGAGGCGTCGCGCCGCTTTTCAACGCGGGGCACGGTGACGACGACGGGTTCGGCGCGCAGGTCCAGCGCGGCGTACGAATACAGATAGCCGGGATCAAGCCCAGCCGCCGCGGCGGCTGCCGTGCCCATCGGATTGATAGAGTTCAGCGGACCTTTGTACTGCGCGCCGCTCTTGTCGATGCTGTAGGCATACATGGCCTGATAGCTGGCGACCATGGGCGCGCCGTACAGGTACGATTCGCGGGCGATGCTGCGTGCCTGTTGCGCCGTGACGCCTTCGATGCCGACCCACTGCGAGCCGGAAGCGGCGTCGGGCGACCTGAAGGTGCAGCCGGACAAGGCGCCCGCCAATGCGAGGGCGGCAACGAAGCCGATGAACGGACGGCAGGTGGCGCGGCGTAATGCGGTGCTAATCTGGCGGTGGCGCATTCAGGGCTCCGGCATGACGGGATGGCGCAGGCGCCCGATGGCGGCGGCGTAATGCGCCAGGCTCGAATTCCGGGGGATTCTGGCATATTTCCCCCGCATATCAAAGAATCGGTGCACCGTGCCGACGCAACAGGAAAGGCACAGCAGCATGACAGCAGAAGACCCCACCAGCATGACCGGTCCGGACGGAGAGGCTTACAACATTCGCGCGGCATCGTACTTCGTGCTGCAAGCCGAGCACCGCTGCACCGCCTGCGCCAAGGTATCTCGCGTGGCGGCGCTGGCCGTGCCGCCTGGCCACGAAAGTACAGAGGGTGAGTTGGAGCTGGATGAAGACGACGCGGACAGCCCCGGCCTGGATCCGCAGGCGTTTCGTGACTGGCTGTTCAGTCCGGCGCAATGGCAAACGATGCCCGGTCCGGCGATGATCTCGTCGACCCGGGCGCTCGCGCCCGAAGTGGCCCAGACGCTGCGTACGCTTGCGCCGTTCTTCCGGCAGAACCCGGCGCAGTCCGGCGAATGGTCCAATTTTTGCGAGCATTGCGAGCGGCCGATCTGGGACGGCGCGCTGTATCCGACGCCGGGCCAGGCCTTCTGCCCGAACGATGCCGCGGCCGCAGCGCACGTGTCAACGCAGCGGATCGACGCGCCCTTCGCCGCCTTCTTCGGCATGTGCTGGACAGACAGCTACCGCAACAAGTGGCCCCTTTTTTCGCGCCTGGGATACGCGTGCAGCGAAGCGGAATGACACTGCCTCAGGCGTTTTGCAGCAGATCCTGAGGCACTTCCAGTTGGCGCGCCGGAATGGCGGCGATGGCGCTTTCCGTGGCGCTGGCATCGGTGGTCAGGTGCTGGATCAGGTCGACGGTGGTCGAACTGCGGGTCAGCATCATGCAGGTCACCTCGTCGCCCGCGACGCGGGTGGCGTGCCAGCAGCCCGGCCGCATGCACACGCCCTGCCCCTGCGCTACATGAAAGGCCGCGAGCGTGGACAGGTCCGGCGTACCATCGGCGGCGCTGCGCGCCACGATCTGGATGATGCTGCCCGTCAGCGGAACGATCGCCTGCTGCGTCAGCAGGTGTTTTTCCAGGCTGGCAACCTCTGGAGATTGGCTGCGGTAATTGACCCACAGCAGCTGGGCGTCGCCGCCCGCGCCGGTGTTGAACTGGTGTTCGTGCCAGAAGTCGGTGGCCGGGTGCGTGTATAGCGGGACGCCGTTGCCGTCCGGCATGGGCTTGCCCAGCATCCACCCGTAGGCGTTGAAGGCATCAGGCGACAGATCGTGGATTTCAAGCTGCGTGTTGCTCGTCATGCGGGACCCTGTGATGGCTTAGCGCCGCGTTTGGGAAATTCGGCGTCGTAGTCGAAGTCGCCGCGCGCGATGGCCTCCAGGATGGCAACGCGCCGGTCGGCAGCGCGCTTGAGGTTGGCGGCGGTGGGCTTGACCCGGATACGCTCGACACAATGCCGGCCGTCAAAGAAGAAACCGATCTCGATGGACGATTCGGACGCGGGGCGCACCCCTTCGAATCCCTTGTTCATCTCGTGATCTCCCTGTTGCCGATGGCAGACATGATAAACGCAACGATATGACAGCCCGCGCGCTGGCATACACTGCCCTGATCCCCCCCCCTCCCGAGGACGCGCAACATGGCTATCGACCTGACGTCGCACTATGTGTACCTGGACGCCTCCGGCGCCGCCGCCACGATGACAGGCGGCGACGAGTTCTGGTCCCAATCCCCGGTGGACCTTGAAAATTACGGGCGCGGCTGGCTGGTGTCCGAATACGAGTTCGCAGCGGACTGGCCGCAATGGGAGATGCACCCGGGCGCCGACGAGATTGTGCGCCTGATGGCCGGCGCGGCCGAGCTGCACCTTGAATGGCCCACCGGCATTCAGGTCGTGAAGATGCTGGCCGGCGACGCCTACGTCATCCCCAAGGGCGCCTGGCACACGGTCAAGGTCATGGAGCCCTGCCGCATGCTGCACATCACCATGGGCGCGGGCACCCAGCACCGGCTGGCATAGCCGCGCCCTGCTGGCTATCCGGCAGCGCCCGCAGGCCGTGCGCGCTGGATCTCGCGGTCGTCGATCGGCCAGTGCAAGGCGGCCGACAGCACGCCCAGCGCCATCGCGCCCAGCCAGATCAGGTCATAGGAACGGGTGGCCTCGAACACCACGCCGCCCAGCCACACGCCCAGGAATGAACCGACCTGATGGCCGAAGAACACGAAGCCGAAGAGCGTCGTGATGTAGCGCACGCCGAACACCTGCGAGATGAGGCCGTTGGTGAGCGGCACCGTGCCCAGCCACACAAACCCCATGACCGCCGCAAACGCATAGACCGACCACGTGGATAGCGGCACGAGCACGAAGAGCGCGATGGCCGCCGTCCGCACCAGGTAGATGCCCGCCAGCAGGTACTTGCGCCGATGATGCGCGCCCAGGATGCCGCAGACATAAGTGCCCATGACGTTGGTGAGCGCAATGATGGCCAGCGCCGCCACCGCGTCCGACGCGCGCAGGCCCTTGTCCATCAGGTACGCGGGCAAGTGCGTGCCGATGAACGCGAGCTGGAAACCGCACGCCAGAAATCCCAGATTCAGCAGCCAGAAGCCGGGGCGCGTGAAGGCCTCGCGAATGGCGTCCGTCATCGACAGGTTCGCGTCGGGCGCGGCCGCATCGCGCACGCGGTTCGCGGGCTCGCGCAGCGGAAATGCGAGGGGCAGCACGACCATCAACACCACCGCGAACGCCAGCAACGCCGCGACCCAGCCCCAGCCGCCGATCAACCATTGCGCTGCGGGCACCATCGTGAACTGTCCCAGTCCGCCGACCGCCCCGGCGACGCCCAGCGCCCAGCTCCGGCGCTCCGGCGGCACCAGGCGGCTGAGCGCACCGTAAATGGCCGCGAAAGCGGTGCCGGACAGCGCGATCCCGATGCACACGCCCGCGGTCCACATGAAGGCGGCGGGCGTCGTCGCATGCGCCATGCCAGCAAGGCCCAGCGCATAAAACACCAGTCCGCCGGCGATCACTTTGGCCGAGCCATAGCGGTCGGCAATCATGCCGGTGAAAGGCTGCACGATGCCCCACGTCAGGTTCTGCACGGCCAGGGCGATGGCGAAAGTCTCGCGGCTCCAGCCCCGATCCATCGTGACGGGTAAGAGAAAGAGGCCTTGCACATGGCGCACGCCCAGGGCAAGTCCCATGACGACGCCGCCGGCGAGGACCAGCAGCCAGAGTTGGGATGCGTCCAGGGAAGATTTTTGGGGGGAGGACATGGCGAACCTCTTGCAGGGAACGTCGCCCCCGTTCGGGCGGGCAGTGGGTGTATTACAGAACCGGCGCGCGGGGGCTTCAACCGATTAATTTTTGTCCGCTGCATGCGTGAGGGGAATGTGTCGCGTCACCGCGCCATGTCAGCATGTAGGACCGCGATCCGCGACACTTGAGCGCCATTGAGCGAAATTGACCACCATTACGCTCAACACCGAGTGGACATTAACGCTTCGTTTTTAATAGTTACATCTGCCGATCCGTCCCCGGGTGCCCCTGGTTACAGTGCTGCCTTCCCCCAATCAACTCGGCAGGCATCGGCTCATGTGGCACGCCCGATCTGGCTTTTTCATTTCCGCGGTTTGCAGCCGCGCCCGCAAGCAATGACGGCGGCGCCTTTCTTCAAGCCGTTGGCGGTCGTGGCGGCGCTGGCGGGCGTGGTGCTGATGGCGCCGCACAATGCGCACGCGCGTCCCAACTGGGCGCAGCAATGCGCCTACAGCACCTATGGCGAAGGCGCGGCCATGTCGTGCCACCAGCCTTATCAGGAAGGCCTGGCCGCGGTGCTCGTGGGCACCGCCGATGGCGAATCCGCCGCGTGGGGCTATATCGACAAGCAAGGCGTCATGGCCATTACGCCTGCGTACTCGGACGCCAGATCCTTCCAGAATGGCCTGGCCGCCGTCAGCCAGGAGGATCGCTGGGGTTATATCGACAAGCGCGGACGCTGGGTCATCGAGCCGCGTTTTGCGGAAGCCACCGGGTTCAATGCCGAGGGCACCGCGCTGGCCGAAGAAGACGGCCGGGACGTGCTGATCGACCGCCAGGGCAAGGTCGTGAAGACCTTTCCGCTGGGTACGCGCACCAGCGGGTTCCAGCCCGGTCAAACGCTGGCGGCGATGGAGATTCCTACCCCGCCGCGCCTCTTCAACACCGCCACCGGCAAGCCGGCCACGCTGCCCGACGGCGTGATGGCGCTGGCCGAGCCGACCGGCAACTATCTGCCGGCGCAGTCGCGAGACTCGCGCTACGGCGGCTGGTGGGGACTGCTGGACGAAAGCGGCGCATGGGCGATCAGCCCGCAGGTGCTGCGCTCGCTCGCCCCGCCGATGCGCGATGGCGACGTGCTGGCCGTAAACCGGGATCGCGCCTGGGAGTTCGTGGACGCGCGCGGCGAGGCGCTGTCTGACCAACGCTACGAACGCGTCGAATTGGTCGCGCCCGGCGTGTGGCTGGCGCGGCACGCGAAGGGCGGCTCGGTGCTGCTGGACGCCAAGCTTGAGCCCCTGCACGCGTTCAAGAGCGACTATCTGGGCGTGCAGCGCCGCGACGGCTGGGGCTTTGCCGTCGAACCTGGCATGACGCTGCTGATCGATCCCGGCGGCAGCGTGCAGCTACTTGCCCTGCGCATCGGCGACGTCAAGATTCATCAGGGACGCGCGTGGGTGTATGGCGTGCCTGTTTCTGCCGCAGACACATCGGCCGCCGGCATGGACGCGGCCCGTGACGACATGAGCGCGGAAGACGAGGCCGCAGCGGCTGCCGCGGGCGTAGCCGTGCAAGCCGCGTCGCAAGCCGAGACCGCAGCCGCATTCCAGGATCCGCCGGTCGCGGCTGACGCCGCGGACGCCGCGCAGGAAGCGACCCATGCGGATGCAGCCCCTACCCCCGCAACGCCGTCGGAAGCGACCGCCGAAGCGGCAATGGACGCCGCAATGGACGCCGCCAGCGACACCGCCACTGCCGCAGCCGACGCCGTGCAAAGCAGCGTCAACGCCGCTGCAGACGACGAGACGCTGCACCAGATCTACAACCCCGACGGCCTGGGCATCCTCGACGAAACCACCGTCGCCAAGCTGCGCGGCTACGACGTCAGCGAGTTCCACTACGCGCGCATGTCCGCCGTCGATGCCGCTGCGCCGCTGGCCCTCCTGCGTCCCAGCGAATATGACCAGCCGCTCGGCATCCTCACGGCGGCGGGCGATATCGTCACGAACCCGGACTGGGCAAACATCGACACCTACGACGTCACGCTGCCCATCGTGGCGCGCTCAAAGACCGATCGAGCCGGCGCGGTCGGCGCGATTGGCGCGGACGGCACATGGGCCATCGAGCCTCAGTACAGCGAAATGCGGCCCTTCAAGGGCCCCTACACCTGGGCCCGCACGAAAGACATGCTGCGCGGCGATGCGCTGCTCATCGACACCCGTGGCCAGACAGTGGGCGTTCCCGCCAACGTGCTGGAAGACGCATCGCGCCTCGATGGCGAACTGCTGCAATACCGCGCGGTGAACGAAAACCGCCAGCGCCGCACGGGCTTGTGGAACGTAAGCAAGGGCGCGCCCGTGCTCAAGCCGGCCTATGAGGAAATCCAGGAATTCGAGGACGACTGGGCCAAGGTCCGGGACAAGAACCGCTGGGGCGTGATCAACCGTGACGGCCAGTGGGTGCTGCCAGCCCGCTACGACGGCGCCTACGACCTCGAATACTTGGGCAACGGCATGATGCTGGCCGAAGCGCCGGAGAGTAAGCGCAATCGCGGTGGCTACACCGAGCGCGCCTATCGGGTCATCAACCTGCGCACCGGCAACGCAAGCGAGCCGGTGATGGGCAAGCCGCAGAAGCTGAAGGACGGACGCTTTCTGGGCGAGCTGGCCGACGCGAGCGCCGTGTTGTTCGATGCGCAAGGCGGCGCCGTCCGCGTGTCCGACGGCCGCCCCGAAGACAAGCAGCAATATGGCGACTGGCTCTACATCAACTTCGACGAGCGCGAAGGCGCCATCGACGCGCGCGGCAACATGAAGGTGCCGGCGCGCTATGGGGAATTCAATCCATTCTTCACCCAGCCGACAGGCCTGGCGCGCGCCAACAGCGGCGCGGGCTATCGCGTGATCGATCAGACCGGCAAGACCGTGCTGGAAAAATGGGGCGACGGCATGCCGCTGGCTTCGATGCAGCGCGTCGTCTTCAACGACGACGAGGGCTCATCGAGCATTCTGGTGGACCTGCAGGGCCGCGAGATCGCACGCCTGCCGGGCCGGTACGCCGTCGACTATGACAAAGCCAGCGAGGGTGTAGTGCCCTACAGCGATGGCGACAACAAATACGGCTTCATCGACGCGAGCGGCAAACGTGTCGTGGGTGCGCACTTCAACCAGCTTGGTCCTATGAAAGACGGCCTGGCGCGGGCCCGCCGCCTGGAACGCACGGGCAAGCTGTATGGCTACGTCGACCTGACCGGACGCTATGCAGTTGCGCCGGCGTTCACGTGGGCGGACGACTTTCACGAAGGGCGCGCGCTAGTGCGCCGCAATCGGCTGGTCGAGTACATCGACACCAAGGGCAATACGACTGCGCTGTTTGGTGTGCTATGCGACACGGTCGTGATCGTGGACGCGCAGGACCGCCAAAGCTGGCCGCCCCAGAAACTTACTTGCCCCGAGGCCGCCGGCATAGAGCCGCCGGTCGCCGAGACCGCCAACGCCAACGCCAACGCCAACGCAGAATGATCATGACGTCACGCGTGCTACGAACCACCCGCATCGCTTGCGCCCTCGCCGCGCTGGGCGTGTCCCTGTCCGCGCAGGCGCAAACCGGCTATACGCAGTCGATGCACCTGTATTGCATGAGCGAGCCCGAGTACCAGGCCTATCCAGCCGCCGACGATATCTCGTCGCGCAATCCGTTCGGCAATGGCTGCATTCGGGATCTGCACGACGGCCGCGCCGCGGTGCTGCTGCCTTCCGCCATCGAGAACATCGACCGCGTGCCGCGCGACAGCTCGCTGCGCCGCCACGCATGGGGTTTTCTGGACCGGAACGGCCGCGTCGCGATCGAGCCGATCTTCGAGGCGGTGCGCGACTTCCGCCACGGTCTGGCCGCCGTCAAGTGGCAGGGCAAGTGGGGATTCATCGACCAGAACGGCCGCATGGCCGTCCCGCCCCGCTTCGACGCGGTGCAGGACTTCGTCGAGATCGGTTTGGCGGTAGTCACGCTGGACGGCAAGCCGTTGCTGATCGACCGGCAGGGCAATCCTGCGGGCGAGCCCTTCGAGGACGTGGTGCGCGCCGTGCGCCTGTCCGATGGCGTGCCCGCGCGGGCCACGGTCCAGTACAAGGAGGAATATCGCTCGGCCACCGGCGAGCGCCGCTACGGCGGAACCGGCGTCGTGATCACGCGCCCCCTGGGCGACAAGGGCTTGTACATCGCCACCAACGGCGAGTCCAAGTACGGCGTGGTCGACAAGGACTGGAACTGGGTCGTTGAGCCGGTGCTGGACGACATCTACACGCAGGACAGCGGCGACCTGGCCACCGGCTACGGCGCTGACGGCGCGGTGATGGTGACGGCGGACGGCAAGCTGATCGGCGCGGACCAACAGTACGAAAGCATGACGCCTGTCGGCAAGACCTTCTACAGCGCGGCGCTGCCGCGGCGCGCGGGCTTTGCGGTGCTGGACCGCAACGGCGCGGTGGTCGCGACGCTGACGGATGAAGAAGGCCAGGCGTCGCAACGTTTTGCCGACACCATCGTGTATCCGTCCGGAGAGAACCTGATGGCGCTGGTGCCGGGACAACCCGCCCCGGTGACGCTGGGCAAGGGCCTGCGGGCTGGCGACGAACTCGAAGGCTACGTGCTTTTCATGGACGACTCGAGCCGCGCCGCTGGACTGCTGACGCCCACGGGCGCGTGGCTGCACGGTGACACCGCGCCGGCGTGGCTGGCAGACGCCAACCGCATGGCGACGCGCGATGGCAAGGTGTGGCTGTCCGACGCGCAAGGCGCGCTGCTCAATGTGGTGGACAAGGACGGCAAGGCGCTTCTCAAGCCGGAGACGGTGCAGGCGCTTCAAAACCAGCAACTGCAGCCGCTGGCGGCCAGCGTGCCGGGCGGTCCGCTGGGCCTTCTGGGTCAAAGCCATTGCCATTGCGACGATGTCCAGGTGGGACTGCTGCTGGCCGATGGCAGCACGGTCACCGATTCGTCCTGGTCCGCGGTGACGCCGTTGGACGACACCGACCGCGGCTACGACGCCGGGCTCACGGCAGACCAGTTGCGCTATGCGGCGGAAACTGCGGACGGCATGGTGCTGCTGGATGCGCGCGGCAAGCCTATCGACCTGCCCGCGCAGCAGCACATCGGCATGTACCACCATGGCTACGCGCAGGTGTATGGCGACGGTGTGGTGCGGATGATCGACCGCGCGGGCAAGACGTTCGAGCTGCCCGAGAATTTCGACACGCACGTCGTCGCGCCGGGCGTGGTGCGCTTTATCAAGACGGCGGCCGACGGCACGCCGTGGGGCTTGTACGATTTCGTGGCCGGCAAGGAGCTGGCCCCGCCGGCTTTCCGCAGCATCGGTGAATTCCAGAACGGTCAGGCAATCGCTTCGCTGGGCGCGGGCCGTGTCGGCGTCATCGACGTGCAGGGGCGGTGGATCCTGCCTGCCAGCCATCAAGGCGCGGAACGCGTGAACGACACGCTGTGGCGCGTGACGCAGCCGGGCAAGCAAGAGAACGAATACGAGCGTCCCGCCGCGGTCTTCAATACCCAGGGCAAGGCGCTGACCGCGTTCATGCGCGGGTTGCAGGTGGGCGATTTTGGAGACGGCTCCGTCAGCGCGGGCAATAGCGAGCGCCGCTGGATCATCTCGCCGGACGGCGCGGACGCGCTGGACATGAAGGACGCCGACTACGTCCGCCTGGGCGACTGGATGGAGATCCGCCGTGCCGACCGTCAGGGTTATCTGAACGCCAGCGGCGTCTGGCAGATCGCGCCCTCGTCCCGCATCGGCACCGCGTTCCAAGGCACGCCGGCGCGCGCGCTGGCGGCGGACGCCGCGGGCACGCACGTGATGGACGCCAACGGCAAGATCCTGGCGACACTGCGTCAGGGCGAATGGAGCTGGCCGCCGCGTTCCGACCTGCTGATCCGCCATTACACGGCGGACCGCGGAACCATGACGGATTACACCGACCTCTCGGGCAAGACCCGGCTGACAGTCGAAGGCATGGGGTCGGCATTCTCGGAAGGACGCGCCGTGACGCAGCTGTCCGGCGGCGGTGTGCGTTGGGTGGATGCCAAGGGCGCGCTGACGGGTCCGGCCTTCGACGCGCTGGGTCCAATGCGCGAAGGCCTGGCGCCCGCCAGCGAAGACCGCAGCTACGGCTACGTGAACGGCCAGGGCCAGTTCGCCATTCCGACCCAGTTCCAGGCCTTGTCGGGCTTCACAAACCAGCGCGCGGTGGTGACCACGGAAGAGGACTCGCGCATCATCGACCCCGCCGGCCACATGCTGGCGCAGGTGAAGATGCAATGCGGCATCCGCACGCTGTACGGCGCCGCCGGCCAGCGGCTGTGGCCGCTGCGCATGCCGCACGGCTGCAAGCGCACGGCGGCGTCGCGCGCCTACTGAGCGTCCAGCGCCAGATAGCGGCGGGTCTGCACGATCTCTTCGCGCTCCTTGAAGCTGGTCAGGCGGTCCGCCAGCGCGCTGCTGTCGCCCGTCTGCCGGATGGCCTGGAGCGTGGTCTGCATCGCGTGGATTGCCGCGCGCTGCAGGTCAGAAGGGATGATCGCCAGGCGATAGCCCATCGCGGCAAGATCCGGCAGCGGCACCAGCGGCGTCTTGCCGCCGTAGAACATATTGATGAGCTTGAGCCCCGGCAGCCGCTCGGCAATGGCGTGAATCTGCGCGAGCGTCTCGGGCGCCTCGACGAAGATCATGTCCGCGCCGGCCTTCAGGTAAAGCTCGGCGCGCGCGATGGCGGCATCAAAGCCTTCGACCGCGATGGCGTCCGTGCGCGCGATGACCAGCGTGTCCGCGTCTGCAAGCGTCTGGCGCGCGATGTGGACCTTGCGGGCCATCTCGGCGGCGTCCACCAGCGTCTTGTCGTCCAGGTGGCCGCAGCGCTTGGGAAAGGACTGGTCTTCGATATGGAACGCGGCCACGCCGGCGCGTTCCATGGTGCGCACCGTTCGCTCCACATTGGCCGATCCGCCAAATCCGGTGTCCGCGTCCGCCACCACGGGCAGGCCGCTGGCCTCGACGATCTTTTCCACGCGGTCCATGACTTCGGTGAAGCTGAGCAGGCCGATGTCCGGATAGCCGGCGGCGCGCGCAATGGCGCCGCCGCTGGCGTACACCGCTGAAAATCCGGCCGCGGCGACCAGGCGGGCCGACAGGCCGTCGTACGCGCCGGGCGCCACCACAATGCTGTCGGAAAGATGTTGGCGCAGTCGCGCGCCGGGGGATGGCGTGGCAGTCATGATGGGCATTCCTTCAATGCGGCGTTCTGATGCCCGCATGATCCGCGCTCGCAATTAGAATGTCCAATATATGGAAAATTGTTAATTGGTACGTTTTGGATATCAAAATGGAACTGCGTCATCTCCGCTATTTCGTCGTCACCGCCGAGGCCCAGCATTTCACGCGCGCGGCCGAATTGCTGAACATGGCGCAGCCGCCGCTCAGCCAGCAGATCCGCCAGCTTGAACAGGAAGTAGGCACGCCGCTGTTTGACCGCACCGGCCGCGGCGTGGCGCTGAACGACGCGGGACGCGCATTCCTGGCGTGCGCGCAGGACATCCTGCAACGCGCGGACGCCGCGGTGCGCACGGCCCAACGCGCCGCGCGCGGCGAGGTCGGTGAATTGACGTTGGGATTTACCGAGTCGGCGTCCTTCAATGGCGTGGTGACGGAGCTGATCCGGCAATACCGCGAGCGCTACCCGGAGGTCGAAATGACGCTGTCGCAAGGGGACAGCGAAACACTCGTGGCGCAGTTGCGCGACGGCACGATCGACGCCGCGTTCGTGCGTCCGCCCTTCGCGCTGGATGGCGGGCTGGCGTTCACGCAATTGGTGGAAGAACCGCTGGTGGTGGCGCTGCCGCTGGGCCATGCGTTGGCGCGCCGCAAGCGCCTCGCCCCCGCCGACCTGCAGCACGAGACCTTCATTCTGTATTCGCGCAAATCAGGC
This sequence comes from Achromobacter sp. 1012554356, assembly GCF_059760815.1. Lineage (NCBI taxonomy): Bacteria > Pseudomonadati > Pseudomonadota > Betaproteobacteria > Burkholderiales > Alcaligenaceae > Achromobacter > Achromobacter sp. 1012554356. Next base: position 23,774 of record NZ_JCBANC010000061.1, read on the forward strand.
TATGGGCTTAGCGCGGACATCATGGCGGCGTGCCGTCAGCACGGCCTGAATCCGCGTATCGGGCAACAGGCGCCGCAGTTGTCGTCGGCCGTGAACCTGGTGGCGGCGGGCATGGGTGTGGCGATCGTGCCGGCGTCGCTGCGCCATCTGCGGCCGGACGGCGTGGTTTATCGACCGTTCGCGCTTCAGTGGCCGCGCGCGGTGCTGGGTTTGGCCTTGCGCGACGCGCCGGGCGGACGAGCCGCGAATCTGCTGGCGCTGGCGCGGGCCTCCGCCAAGCGCTGACGCGTCCATATCGGGGCGTCCGTATCGAGGCGTCCTTATCGTGGCGCGCAGATTTCCATCCGCTCAATCGTCGTGCGATTCATGCACGGCGACCGCGCCGCGCTTCCAGTAGCTGGCCGCGCGAATGCGGCTCTTGTCGATGCCGTGCTGCGCCACCATGATTTCGCGGACCGCTTTTGCCGTGGCCGATTCTGCCGCCACCCACACATAACCTTCGCCAGACGGCAGCGCCAGTTCGCGCGCGGCTTGCAGCAGCAGCGTGCTGTAGCCCGGCGCGGTGCCGTTGCGATGCAACCAGCGCACCGACAACGTCGCGGCCGTTTGCAGCGGGATCTCGTTGGACGCCGCCGGCACTTCGATCAACACCAGCGCCTGTGCCGAGGCGGGCAATTCTTCCAGCCGCCGCGCAATGGCGGGCAGCGCGGTCTCGTCGCCGATCAGCACATGCCAATCGAACGCCGTCGGCACCACGAACGAACCGCGCGGCCCGCCGATGCCCAGCTGCTGCCCGGGCGCGGCCTGTTCCGCCCACGTCGAGGCGGGGCCGTCCCCGTGCAGCACGAATTCGATTTCCAGCTCCTGGCGCGCCGTATCGAAGCGGCGCGGCGTGTAGTCGCGCGCCGCGGGCCGGGGCACACCATCAGGAAACTTGATGCCGTCGGGCCCAGCCGTGGGAAGCACGGGAGGTTGCGAGGAATCGGCGGGAAAGAAGATCTTGACGTGGTCGTCGAAAGACGCGGACACGAAGTCCTGCAGGTCTTCGCCGGTGAAGGTGATGCGCGCAAGCAAGCCGGCAACGCGCTCCACGCGCGCCACAGTTAGCGTGCGCATCTTCAGGGTGTGGCGCACGCGCGCCACCGTGAGGTCGCTTTGAGTCATGGAAACTCCAGTTGGATAAGACAGGATCACGCGCCGGACTTGCCGGTGATCTCGTCGGTCGCACGCGCCAGGATGGCCGCGATGCGTCGTTGTTCGGCGGGCGAGGCGTCGGTGCGGTCCAGGAGCGCGCGCTTGAGCGCCTGGCGCGCCTCCACGAACTCGGGCAGCCAGCCGGTGCGGGCGTCTTCGCCCTCGGGTCCGGTGTTCCGGGGCTGACCGCTCCAGGCCTGGCGCATGTAGTCCATCTTGCGCGCCACATGCTTGAGCTTGTTGAACATCAGCGTCAGGCGGTCGCGATTGGCGTCCAGATGAGCCTTGCCCGGGTCCGCCAGGTGATAGCGCTTCTTGGCGCCCTCGGGTTCAACGGTGGCGTAGCCCAGCTCTTCCAGATAGGTCAGTGCGGGGTAGACCATGCCGGGGCTGGGCGTATAGAAGCCATTGCTGAGCGCGCCCAGCGCCTTGATGAGTTCGTAGCCGTGGCTGGGATTCTGTTCCAGCAAGCCGAGCAGCATCAGTTGCAGGTCGTCGCTGGATACTTTGCGGCTGCGGGTGAAACCCCGGCCGTCGCCGCCGAACCCGTCCGCATCCCCGCGTCCATCGGATGAACCGGAAAACCAATCGCCGCCCGCGCTGGCATAGCGCGGGTGATGGTGACCGTGATGGGGATGATGGGGGTGATGGGGGTGATGGGGATGATGATGGCGATGGGCCGCGGTCATCGAATGGAATTGGCGCATTAGTAGATCTTAAGATATGTTTTACGATAGGTCGTACGATATACCTCACACGCCGGACTCGTCAACTCCGCCATCCCCCCTCGCTGCCCCGAAGACCCACGACGCGGCTATTCCGTGGAGCCGCGCGGCGCGTCCGCGTTGGCCTGCACCCATCGCGCAAAGTCCGAGGCACGGGGCTCGTCCGGCGCGGGCGCATAAACCACGAGCCGCAGGTGGCGGCTTTCGTCAACGCTCAAGGTGGCGTGCTCGAACGCGATCTCACCCAGCGACTCCACGTGCAGCGTGCGCAGGCCCATACACGTGCCGTGCACATCGTGCTCGCGCCACCACGACTGGAATTCGGGCGACACGTGCTCCAATTCGTCGACCAGCTCGGCGATGTCGGATACGCCGGCGGCGCTGGCGAAATCGCGCCGGAACGAGGACAGCATGCCCGGCGCCTGCGCCGTCCAGTCCACAAAGCGTTCGCGCATTGCAGGATCCACAAACAGCATCCAGAGCAGGTTGCGCCGGCCCGGCGCCTGTCCGGAAAAATTGAACACCTTGTCCGCCGCGGCGTTCCACACCACTACGTCCCAACGCAGATTCAGGATGTAGGCGGGGCGCGCGGGCAGGTCATCCATCAGGCGGCGGACCTGCGCGGGAACGGTGCACCACGTGCGGCCGGTCTCGGCCGGTGGGCGCTGGTGCGCAAGCAGATACAGATGGCGGCGCTCGGCGTCGTCCAGCCGCAGCACGCGGGCCAGGTTCTCCAGAAAGGCGGCCGACACGCTGATGTTGCGGCCCTGTTCAAACCACGTGTACCAGGCCAGTCCAACGCCGGCCAGCGCTGCCACTTCCTCGCGGCGCAGCCCGGGCGTGCGTCGGCGGCGCCCGGGCGGCAGCCCAAGGTCGGCGGGGCTGAGCCGTTCGCGGCGCAGCCGCAGGAAGTCGGACAGATCGGCGCGTGTGCGCTCCAGACGGCTGGCGATGGCGGGTTCAGTCATGACGCTGTTGCAGGAAGTAATAGCATAAACAGCTAAATTGTATAAGGCTAAAGGTCTGCCCAGAATAGCGCCGATCCTGACTTTTCGGACGCTTTCATGTCGACCACTACCCTTCCCGCCACACCTTCGGCCGCCCCTGCCGACCCCACTTCCCCACGACTCGGCAAGCTCGGCCTGGCGGTGCTGCTATCCGGCGGCTTCATCACCATCTTCGACCTCTTCGTCGTAAACGTGGCCATCCCCAGCATGCAGGCCACGCTGTCAGCCAGCTTCGCGCAGATCAACTTCATCATCGTCGCCTACGAACTGGCGTACGGCGTGCTGCTCATTGCGGGCAGCCGATTGGGCGACCGCCATGGCAGGCGCCGCTTGTTCATGCTGGGCATGGCGGGCTTCGCGCTGGCGTCGGCGCTGTGCGGCGTGGCGCCCACGCCGCACACGCTGATCGCCGCGCGCATCCTGCAGGGCGCGACGGCGGCCCTGCTGTTTCCACAGGTTTACACGCTGATCCGCGTCGGCTTCGAGGGGCATGCGCGGCAGCGGGCGTTCGGGCTGCTGGGCATGACGCTGGGCCTGGCGGCCATCGCCGGGCAGGTGCTGGGCGGATGGATCGTCCATGCGGATCTGTTCGGATTGGCGTGGCGCGCCATCTTTCTGATCAATCTGCCGCTGGGGCTGCTGGCATGCTGGCTCGCCCGGCACATGCCGGAGTCCGTCGAGCCCTCGGGCGCGGCAATGGACTGGCCCGGCGCCGCGCTTGTGGGGCTGGGGTTGGCGTTGCTGCTGCTGGCCCTGATCGAAGGCCCCGCACAGCAGTGGCCCGCCTGGACGCTGGCCTGCGCCGCAGCCTCGGTGATTGCGCTGGCGGCTTTCGTGCGGCTGCAGCGCCGGATTGCCGCGCGCGGCGGCGTGCCGCTGGTGGAGATGGCCTTGCTGGCGCAGCCGCGCTTTGCGGCGGGGTGCCTCGTCGTGATGCTGGTGTTCTCAACGGCCAGCGCCATGTTTCTTTGCTACGCCTTGCTGGTGCAGACGGGCTTCGGACGGGATGCGCTGACGGCAGGCTTGATCTTCGCGCCTGCCAGCGTCGGATTCGTGGCCGGGTCGATGGTGGCGCCAAGGTTGGTCGCCCGGTATGGCACGCGCGCGATCGCGCTGGCCGCGCTGCTGTACGGCGGGGCGACGGCGGCACTGATGATGCAGACCGGCATCGCCGGCGCCAGCCTGTCACCGTGGACATTGCTGCCTGCGCTGGTGTGGCTGGGCGCGGCGCAAGGCGCGGTCAACACGCCGCTGGTCAACCTGGCAATGGGGCTGGTCGAAGACCGCCAGGCCGGCATGGCGGCGGGCGTGGTGTCGACCTTGCAGCAGGTGGGCGCGGCGCTGGGCGTGTCGGCGGCCGGCATGCTGTATGGCGGCGCGTTGGAGACTTACGCGGATGCCAGCGCAGCAGAGCGCCATGCGCAGGCGTTCGCGTCGGCCATGCAGTTCAATGTTGCGGCCATCCTGGTGGCGGCCACCTTGTTATGGCGGCTGGGCCGTCATCGCTGACGGCCCGTCGTCCCGTTGCGCGGGGCCATTACCCCGCGGACAACTCACGCGCGCGTTGCTGCGCCTTGTGCACGGCCTCGGTGATGGCCTGGGCCACGCCAGCCTGCTGCATGTGCGACAGCGCGGCGTAAGTCGTGCCGCCCTTGGACGTGACACGCTCCTGCAATTCGGTCAGCGGAATGTCTTCGCTCGCGGCGAGTTCCGCCGCACCGCGGAAGGCGGCCACGGCCAGCCGGCGCGCGTCGGCGGGCGCGAAGCCCAGTTCGACGGCGCCCTTTTCCAGCGCCGCCATGAAATGGAACACGTAGCCCGGGCCGCTGCCCGTCACGGCGGTGACGGCGTCGATCATGGCTTCGGTATCGGTCCAGATGCGTTCGCCGACGGCCGCGAACAGCGCGTCGACCTGATCGCGCTGCGCCTGTTCGCAAGCCGGCGTGGCAAAGAGGCCAGTCATGCCCAAGCCCACCTTGGCCGGCGTGTTGGGCATGGCGCGCACGATGCGCGCGTGGCCGCCCAGCCATTCCGACAACGCGGCCAGCTCGACGCCCGCCGCGATGCTGACCACGGTGGCTTCTGCCGGCAGATGCTGCCGGACCTGGCCGCAGGCTTCGCGCAGCACTTGCGGCTTTGTGGCCAGCACGCACAGGGCGGCATCGCCGATATCGGCGCTGACGCTTTCCTGGCAGGGAAGCCCGCGTGCGACCAGCGCCTCGCGCGTCGGCGCATAGGGTTCGATCACCAGAAAATCGGTCAGCGCCCGGCCCTGGCCGAGCAGTCCGTCGATGATGGCGGAGGCCATATTGCCGCCGCCGATGAAGACAATTTTTTCACGCATGTTGCTTCAGTTCCGAAGTAGGGATTGCGGACCGGACCGGCATGGGTGAGATGCCGGCGCGCGGATCATTGATGCGACAGTCTACGGGCATTGCGGAGGGTCACGACCCCGCCAGCGGCACGCCCGCCTGCGACGACGACCGCGTGCCGGGCAGCGGATAGCAGGATTCGGGGTGATACGTATGGACCACCGACAGCTTCACGCGGTCGCTGCTGTTGCCCTGCGCGGCGTGCAAGGTGCGGCAATGAAAGAACACCACGTCGCCGGCTTGCAGTTCCGGACAGACGGCGCGCGCGATCCACTCGGCGTTCTGCGGCACGTCCTCGCGGAAGAATTTCTTGTCGTCGAACTGGTCCGGCGTGTACGCCGCCGCGTGCGAGCCCGGAATGAACGACAGGCCGCCATTGGCACGCGTCTCCGGCCCCAGGGCCAGCCAACAGGACACCAGGTCCGTGTCCGAGAACGACCAATAGCGGATGTCCTGATGCCAACCCGTCAGGCTGCCGTACGCCGGATGCTTGGTCATCACGCAGTTGTGGTGCACGGTGGACAGCACCGGCGTTTCGTTGAAATAACGCGTCAACCACTGGCCGGTGCGCGGATCGGTGGCCCATTGGGCGAACAGCGGATCGCGCGCGTAGGCGTTGAGCAGGCGACGCACGGTCAGTCCGCCTTCTGCCGCGCGGGATTGCGGCGCGCCGGGATAGCGCAGGTCAGCTTCGTATTCGATGGGTGCGACGTGATCGCGCAAATGGCGTTCGGCCAGCGCGCGCAGCGCGGCAACCTGTTCCTGGCTGGCGAACTGGCGCGCCACCACGAAGCCCTGCTCGCGCAGGACGGCTATCTGATCATCAGGCAATAACCCGGACATCTCGATCCTCACAGCCCGCGGCGTAGGCGGCGCGTCTGCGGGCGGGCAGGCGCGCACCGGGCAAGGCGCCGGTCACGCGGGATGGCTAGATTACCAAATGGCAAGGCCGCCGGGCGGCTCCCGCGTCCTCAACCCGCGGGCGTCTTCTCGGGGCGGACGGGCGGCGGCGTGAGCCGGGCGGCGTCGCGCTCCTGGACCTCGTGGTGGACCCATTCGCGCCAGACGGCCACCAGCAGCGCCATCAGCACCGGGCCGACGAACAATCCCACGATGCCCATGGTCTTCACGCCGCCCACCAGCCCGAAGAAGGTCGGCAGGAAAGGCAGCTTGACCGGGCCGCCCACCAGGCGCGGGCGCAACGTCTTGTCGACGATGAAGAGTTCGACGCTGCCCCAGACCATCAGCGCGATGCCGGCGACCACATGGCCGGAGCCGACGAGATACAGGGACACCAGCGTGAACGACAACGGCGCACCGCCCGGGATCAAGGCCATGAAGCCGGTAACCACGCCCAGCAGCACGGGCGACGGCACCCCCGCCACCCAATACGCGATGCCCAGCACCACGCCTTCGCCCAGCGCGATCAGGCCCATGCCGGTGACGGTGGAATTAATGGTGGCCGGGACAACGCGCGAAAATCGCTGCCAGCGCGCGGGCAGGATGCGTTCGCCCAGGACGTCGAGCTGCGCAACCATGCGGATGCCGTCCTTGTAGACGAAGAACAGCGTGATCAGCATGAAAAGTACGGTCAGCAGCAACTGGAACACGTTGCCGGTGGCGGCCAGCGCCATGCGGTAGATGTTGCCCAGGTGTTCGCCGCTGACGGCTTCGACCAGCGCGCCCAGCGCGTGGGGCTGGCCGATATAGGATTGCCAGTACTGTCCCAGGCGATCGCCCACCACCGGCAGAGAGGATATCCACGCGGGCACGTCGACGCCGTGACGGTTGGCCGCGATGGCCCAGGCGACAAAAGCGCTGGCTTCCTTGATGGCGTAGGACAGCGCCAGCGACAACGGGACGATCAGCACCACGACGACGACCAGCAGCGCCAGCGATGCGGCAACTGCCGTGCGGCCGCCGCAACGGACGACGAGGCGTTGGTACAGGGGCCAGCTGGCCAGGCCGATGATCAGCGCCGCCAGGGCCGGAACCAGGAATCCGCTAAGAAAGTAAACCCCCGCCAACAGCACAAGCAGCAACAGCCAACGGGCGATCAGGTAAGCGGGTAGAACAGGCTGCATAGCGGATCGACTGTAAGGGCGTTGTAGGCTTTGACTGTCGGACTATACAGACGTTTCATGCGATTCGAGGGACGCAAGGGCTGTATTTACTACGGGGTTTCCCGTGCTTAACGCAGATGGCGGACCCGAGGGTCCGCCATGTCGTCATGCAACCAGCGCGTATTTACAGCAGGTATTCGGCGGCTTCTTCGCGCGCGCTGCGGCGGCGCGGCGCCATGTCTGCCAGCGCGGGGATCGCCGGCACGGGGGGCTGCGCCGGGGCGGTCTGTCCCTGGTTGCGCTGATAGACGGCGCAGGACGCGGCGGCCGGATCGGTCTCGTCGCGCCCGCTGAGCAGCGGGCATCCGGCAAACAATTCGGCCACCCAGTCGGTGAAGGCCCGCACCTTGGGCGACAACTGCCGGCTCTGTGGATACAGCACCGAAATCGCCGTGGAGCTGGGCTTCCACTGGGGCAGGATCTCGATCAGCTCGCCCGATTGCAGGTACGGCAGCGCCATGTAGCGCGCGGTCTGGATGAGGCCAAAGCCCTTCAGCCCGCAATCCAGATAGGCGCCCGCTTCGTTCACGGCCACCGTGCCCTTCATGTCGACTTCCTGGTGCTTGCCGTCCACTTTGAAGTCCCACGCGCAATTGCGGCCGGTGCGGCTGGAGAAATAATGCACCGCGTGATGGTCGCGGAGCGATTCGATCGTCTGCGGCATGCCGTGGCGCGCCACGTAGGTGGGCGACGCGCAGGTCACCGTCTGCAGGGTGCCGATGCGGCGCGCGACCAAGCTGGAATCCTCGAGGTCGCCGGCACGGATGACGCAGTCCACGGCCTCCTGGACCATGTCGACCGGACGGTCGCCCAGGCCCAGCACCAGCTCGACGTCAGGGTATTTGTCGTGAAAATCACACAATGAGGGAATCAGGATCAGCCGGCCGATGCAGGTCGGCACGTCGATGCGCAGGCGGCCCTTGAGCCGCAGGGCCGCTTCCTGGAAGCAGGCCTCGGTCTCTTCCACGTCGGCCAGGATGCGCACGCAATGCTGGTAATAGCCCGCGCCGTCGGGCGTCAAGCCGATCCGGCGCGTGGTGCGATTCAACAGGCGAACGCCCAGGAGGCGTTCCAGATTCTGAATGATGGTGGTGACGGTGGTGCGCGGAAGCGATAGGCTGTCGGCCGCCCGGGTGAAGCTATTGGCGTCCACGACGCGCACAAACACCTGCATAGCCTGAAAGCGGTCCATGGCAAGGGTGTCCTTAGGCAAATAAGTCGGGGTGGACGGAGCATAACCCGATTTCGCCGCCGATTAGTCATTTCTCACGAACAGTGTTGCCGGGATAGATAGGTTTATCCGCCAGGACAAAACACTCAGAATGCAAACCATCTTGAAGTGCCCTTGCCGCCCGGCGCAAGAAAAGGGCATGTCAATCCTCAGATTCCGCACCCGCAGCGACCGCCCTGATCAGGCGCCCGCCGCCTCTGGATAAGCGACCCCGGTCGATGCTGCGCCGCAGCATATCCATATAGCCCCGGATTCTTAGGAATGGCATCCCCGCCCCGCCGACTCCTCGTCTCCTCATCCCGGGCAAGCGCGCTTCCGCCTCTAGAAAACCACTCAAGGAAACACCATGGTTTCGCGTAAACGTATTGCTGTGCTCGTCGTATTTGCAGCCGTGCTGGCGGCGGGCGGCGGCTACGCCCTCACCCGCGGCCCCGCGGGCGGCAATGTCGCGATGGCGCAGGGCGCCCCCGCCGCGCCGCCCGTCGAGGTTGCGGAAGTCGTCAACAAGACCATCGTCGACTGGCAGCGCTACTCCGGCCGCCTCGAAGCGATCGACCGCGTCGATATCCGCCCACTGGTGTCCGGCACGCTGACCGCCGTGCATTTCCGGGACGGCAGCATCGTCAAGAAGGGCGACGTGCTCTTCACCATCGACCCGCGCCCCTACGCGGCCGAGGTGGACCGCGCCGCCGCGGCACTGACCGCCGCCAAGGCGCGCGCCGCCTACACGGCCTCGGAACTGGCCCGCGGCCAGCGCCTGCTGACCGACAACGCAATCGCCCGCCGCGACTTCGAGGAAAAGCAGAACGCCGCACGCGAAGCCGCCGCCAACTTGCAGGGCGCTCAGGCCGCGCTGGACTACGCCAAGCTCAACCTGGGCTACACGCGCATCGAAGCCCCCGTCGACGGCCGCGTGTCGCGCGCCGAGGTCACCGTGGGCAACGTGGTCGCCGCCGGCGCCGCATCAGTGCCGCTGACCACGCTGGTGTCAGTGTCCAAGATGTACGCATCGTTCGACGTGGACGAACAAACGTTCCTGCGCTACGTGAACCCCACCCGCAACGGCCGCAATGGCGCGGTACCGGTGGAACTGGGCCTGGCCAATGAAGACGGTTACTCGCGCACCGGCGCCGTGCAATCGGTGGACAACCGCCTGGACGCCACCTCCGGCACCATCCGCGTGCGTGCCGAGTTCGACAACGCCGACGGCACCCTGCTGCCGGGCCTTTACGCCCGCATCCGTCTGGGCGGCAGCGAGCCCCGCGAGGCCGTGCTGATCGACGAACGCGCCATCGGCACCGACCAGGACAAGCGCTTCGTGCTGGTGCTGGACGACAAGAACCACGCCGTCTATCGCCAGGTGAAGCTGGGCGCCAATCAGGAAGGTCTGCGCGTGGTCGATACCGGCCTGGCTGCCGGCGAGCGCATCGTCGTCAACGGCCTGCAGCGCATCCGACCCGGCGACGCCGTGACCCCGACCGTTGTCCCCATGGTTGCCGCCAAGCGCAACCCGGTCCAGACCGCCTCGGCGCAGAACTGAGCCGACGCGTCGAACGAGAACGTTTATGAATATCTCGAAATTCTTCATCGACCGGCCGATCTTCGCCGGCGTGCTGTCGATCCTGGTGCTGCTGGCGGGCCTGTTGGCCATGTTCCAGCTGCCCATCTCCGAATACCCCGAAGTCGTGCCGCCGTCCGTGGTGGTGCGCGCGCAGTATCCGGGCGCCAACCCCAAGGTCATCGCCGAAACCGTCGCCTCGCCGCTGGAAGAATCCATCAACGGCGTCGAGAACATGCTGTACATGCAGTCGCAAGCCAACAGCGACGGCAACCTGACGCTGACGGTGAACTTCAAGCTGGGCGTGGATCCTGACAAGGCGCAGCAGCTCGTGCAGAACCGCGTGTCGCAGGCGCTGCCGCGCCTGCCGCCGGACGTGCAGCGCCTGGGCGTGACCACGGTCAAGAGCTCGCCCACGCTGACGCTCGTCGTGCACCTGATCTCCCCCAACGACCGCTACGACATCACCTACCTGCGCAACTATGCGATCCTGAACGTCAAGGACCGCCTGTCGCGCATCACAGGTGTTGGCGAAGTGACGGTGTGGGGATCGGGCAACTACTCCATGCGCGTGTGGCTCGATCCGCAAAAGGTCGCGCAGCGCGGCATGACCGCCTCCGAAGTCGTCAACGCGATCCGCGAACAGAACGTGCAGGTCGCCGCCGGCGTGATCGGCGCCTCGCCCACGCAGGGCGACGTGCCGCTGCAATTGAACGTGAACGCGCGCGGCCGCCTGCAAACCGAGGAAGAATTCCGCGACATCATCCTGAAGACCTCGCCGGACGGCGCCGTGACGCACCTGTCCGACGTCGCCCGCGTGGAACTGGACGCCCAGGAATACGGCCTGCGTTCGCTCTTGAACAACAAGCAGGCGGTCGGCATGGGCATCATGCAGTCGCCGGGCGCCAACGCGCTGGACGTGTCCAGCCAGGTGCGCGCCGCCATGACCGAGCTGGCGCAGGACTTCCCGCCGGGCGTCGAATACCGCATCGAATACGACCCCACACAGTTCGTGCGCTCCAGTATCGAAGCCGTCGTGCACACCCTGCTCGAAGCCATCGCGCTGGTCGTGCTGGTCGTGATTCTGTTCCTGCAGACCTGGCGCGCTTCCATCATCCCGCTGCTCGCGGTGCCCGTGTCCATCGTCGGCACGTTCGCACTGCTGCTGATGTTCGGCTACTCCATCAACGCGCTGTCGCTGTTCGGCATGGTGCTGGCCATCGGGATCGTGGTGGACGACGCCATCGTGGTCGTCGAAAACGTCGAGCGCAACATCGCGGCGGGCTTGAGTCCACGCGATGCGACCTATCGCGCCATGCGCGAAGTCAGCGGCCCCATCATCGCCATCGCGCTGACGCTGTGCGCCGTGTTCGTGCCGCTTGCCTTCATGACGGGCCTGACCGGCCAGTTCTACAAGCAGTTCGCCATGACCATCGCCATCTCGACGGTGATCTCGGCCTTCAACTCGCTGACCCTGTCGCCCGCCCTCTCGGCCCTGCTGCTCAAGAGCCACCACGACAAGCCCGACTGGCTGACCCGCGGCATGAACCGCGTCTTCGGCCGTTTCTTCAACTGGTTCAACAACATGTTCGGCCGCGCGTCCGAGTCCTACGGCACGGGCGTGGCCAGCGTCATCCGCCGCAAGGCCGGCGCGATGGGCGTCTATGCCGTGCTGGTCGCCGCCACCATCGGCGTGTCGTACCTCGTGCCCGGCGGCTTTGTGCCCGCGCAGGACAAGCAGTACCTGATCGGCTTCACGCAACTGCCCAACGGCGCCTCACTGGACCGCACCGAAGACGTGATCCGCCGCATGAGCGACATCGCCCTGAAGGAACCTGGCGTGCAATCCGCCATCGCCTTCCCCGGCCTGTCCATCAACGGCTTCACCAACAGCTCCAGCGCCGGCATCGTGTTCGTCACGCTCAAGCCCTTTGGCGAACGCAACAACGCCGAGCTGTCCGGCAACGCCATTGCCGCCTCGCTGAACCAGAAGTTCGCGGCCATCCAGGACTCGTTCATTGCCGTGTTCCCGCCCCCGCCCGTCATGGGCCTGGGCACGCTCGGTGGATTCAAGCTCCAGCTCGAAGACCGCTCGGCCCTCGGCTATGCAGAACTGGACAAGGCCAAGCAGGCCTTCCTGGAAAAGGCGCGCCAGACGCCGGAACTGGGCCCCGCGTTCTCCAGCTACGAGATCAACGTCCCGCAGCTCGACGTCGACCTGGACCGCGTCAAGGCCAAGCAGCTTGGCGTGCCGGTGACCGAAGTCTTCGACACCATGCAGATCTATCTGGGCTCCATGTATGTCAACGACTTCAACCGCTTCGGCCGCGTGTTCCAGGTGCGTGCTCAGGCTGACGCGCCCTTCCGCGCGCACGCCGACGACATCCTGCAACTGAAGACCCGCAACGCCGCCGGCGACATGGTGCCGCTGTCCTCGCTGGTCACCGTCAAGCAGACGTTCGGCCCCGAAATGGTCGTGCGCTACAACGGCTACACCGCCGCCGACATCAACGGCGGCCCGGCCCCCGGCTACTCGTCCGACCAGGCGCAAGCCGCTGCCGAGCGCGTTGCCGCCGAAACCCTGCCGCGTGGCGTCAAGTTCGAATGGACCGACCTCACGTACCAGCAGATCCTCGCGGGCAACGCCGGCCTGTGGGTGTTCCCCATCAGCGTCCTGCTCGTCTTCCTGGTGCTGGCCGCGCTGTACGAAAGCCTGACCCTGCCGCTCGCCGTGATCCTCATCGTGCCGATGAGCATCCTGGCCGCGCTGACCGGCGTCTACCTTACCGGCAACGACAACAACATCTTCACGCAGATTGGCCTCATGGTGCTGGTGGGACTGTCCGCGAAGAACGCGATCCTGATCGTTGAATTTGCCAGAGAGCTCGAAATGAACGGCCGCACGCCGCTCGAAGCCGCCATCGAAGCCAGCCGCCTGCGCCTGCGTCCCATCCTGATGACGTCCATCGCGTTCATCATGGGCGTGGTGCCGCTGGTGCTGTCCTCCGGCGCCGGTTCCGAGATGCGCCACGCCATGGGTGTCGCCGTGTTCTTCGGCATGCTCGGCGTGACCCTGTTCGGCCTGTTCCTCACGCCGGTGTTCTACGTCCTGCTGCGCTCGCTCGGCGGCAAGAAGCTGCACTCGGCCGCGCCGCATGAAGCGCCCGTCTGCGTGCCTCACATCGACCCGAACGCGCCGCCCGCTCCGCAACACCACGCATAAGCCGACAGAAAAAAGAGTAGCCAGCGCGTCCCGTCCGTGATCGAACGGGACGCGCGCCAAAGAGAAACGTCATCATGATCAAAAGACTGACCCGAGGATCCGCCCTGCTCGCCATGCTGCTCGTGCTGGCCGGCTGCGCGGTGGGTCCCACGTACCAGCGTCCCACGGCCGACACGCCCGCCGCCTTCAAGGAAGCCGCACTGCCCGCCTCCGAAGCCGGCACCTGGAAGCCCGCCGAACCCTCCGAAGACGCCCTGCGCGGCGCCTGGTGGAAGGTCTTCAACGACGAAGGTCTGAACCAGCTTGAAGAAGAAGCCCAGCGCGCCAACCAGGACCTGCAGGCCGCCGCCGCCCGCTTGAACCAGGCCCGCGCCCTGCAACGCGAAGCGCGATCCGGCTTCTTCCCCAGCCTGGACGCCGGTTTCGGCCCCAACCGCCAACGCCCCTCGGCCGTGTCCCAAGGCCTGCCCGACGGCACGTCCACCTCGGCCGTCACGACTTGGCGCGCGCAAGGCGCCGTCTCATACGAAGCCGACCTCTTCGGCCGCGTCGCCTCCACCGTCGACGCCGCCACCGCCGACGCCCAGCAAAGCGAAGCGCTCTACCGCTCCGTCCTGCTCGCCCTGCAAGCCGACGTCGCCACCACCTACTTCCTGGTGCGCGAGCAGGACGCCGAATCGCGCCTCTACCACCAGACCGTCAAGCTGCGCACCGACACGCTGCAGCTCATCCAGCGCCGCTACGACGCTGGCGACATCAGCGAACTCGACCTGGCGCGCGCCAAGGCCGAACTCGCCTCCGCGCAATCCGAGGCCCTCGGCATCGACCGCCGCCGCGCCACCGCCGAACACGCACTGGCCGTGCTGCTCGGCCGCGCTCCGTCGGAATTCACCATGCCGCCGCAGCCCATCGAAAAGATCGCGCTGACCATCCCCGCCGGCCTGCCGTCCACGCTGCTCGAACGCCGCCCCGACATCGCCGCCGCCGAACGCGCCATGGCCGCCGCCAACGCCCGCGTCGGCGCCGCCAAGTCCGCGTTCTTCCCGCGCCTGGACATCACCGGCGCGTTCGGCTACGAGTCCTCGGAACTGGGCAACCTCTTCCAATGGTCCAGCCGCACGTTCCTCCTCGGCCCCCTGGTCGGCGCCGCCCTGTCCATGCCGATCTTCGACGGCGGCCGCCGCCAAGCCGGCCTGGACCGCGCCCGCTCCGTCTACGAGGAAGACGTCGCCGTCTACCGGCAGACCGTCCTGAACGCGTTCCGCGAGGTGGAAGACAACCTGGCCAACCTGCGCATTCTTGCCGACCAGACCAAGGCCCAAAACGAGGCGGTGGAAGCGGCTACGCGCGCCGCGAAGCTCTCGCACACGCAGTATCGCGAAGGCTCCATCAGCTATCTGGACGTGATCGAAGCCGACCGCAGCGTTCTCTTGCAGCAACGCGTGTCCGTGCAGCTGACTGCCGAACAAGCCCGGTCGACGGTGGGATTGATCCGCGCCATCGGCGGCGGCTGGGATAACCCGGTCCCGCCGGAGCAGGTCGCGACGAAGTAAAGGCGGAGCAGGCTGGTGTCTGACACCGGAGGGGTTCTTAACCCGGTGTCAGACACCCCGCATAGGTCGGCTCCACTCGTTACGGGTGCGCCTCAGGGGTGTCAGACACCTGGCGCCGCGCCAACCAACACAGCACCGCCAAAACCCACCCCAGCGCCAGCGCGCAGCGTCCTCACCACGACGCAAGACATCGCGTAAGCCCCACCAGGCCGCCCGCGCGGCCGACGTGGGGCGGGCCCCGCAAGACGCTTCAAACCACAACGAGCGTCCACAAAAAACTCAAGAAACCCACCCGCCCCAGCGTCATGCCGAAGTCACTCCACCGCAGCCCGGCGTGGCGGTGGCCTGGGTGCGCGGGGCGTGTAGATGCGCCCGAGGTAATCCGAAGGCAGACGCCGCAGGCGGCAACG
>NZ_JCBANC010000062.1:0-38850 GCF_059760815.1 Achromobacter sp. 1012554356
ACACCCGTATGGACGGTCTTCAGGCTTGAAGGGTGTTTCAAGGGTGTCAGACACCTTCAAGTTGCAGCTGTGCTTCTTGGCCAGGTGTCTGACACCCGTATGGACGGTCTTCAGGTTTGAAGGGTGTTTCAAGGGTGTCAGACACCTTCGAGTTGCACCTGTACTTTTTGGCCAGGTGTCTGACACCCGTATGGATGGTCTTCAGGTATGAAGGGTGTTTCAAGGGTGTCAGACACCTTCAAGTTGCAGCTGTGCTTCTTGGCCAGGTGTCTGACACCCGTATGGATGGTCTTCAGGCTTGAAGGGTGTTTCAAGGGTGTCAGACACCTTCAAGTTGTAGCTGTGCTTCTTGGCCAGGTGTCTGACACCCGGGCTTGAAGGGTGTTTCAAGGGTGTCAGACTCCTTCAAGTTGCACCCGCATCTTCAATGGAAGTCGCGGCTCTGCGACGACAGCCCGCCCAGCAGGTCGGACATGTCGACCAGCCTTTGCGCGATCAGGTGGCGCACGCCGTCCACGCTTTGCCAAGACCCGAATACTCCCAGCAGGGTGGCGCCCAGGAGTTCGCGGCGCTGGCGTTCGATCAGGTCGGGCCGGACCACCACGTTGACCGGGCCGGTCTCGTCTTCGAGGGTCACGAAGATGACGCCCTTGGAGGTCTGGGGGCGCTGGCGCACGGTGACGATGCCGCAGGCGCGCGCGATGCGCTTGTTGGGATAGCCGTTCAGCACCGAGGCGGGCTGGAAGTTGCGTGCGGCCAGTTGGGGGCGCAGCAGCGACACGGGATGGCTGTGGAGGGTCAGGCCGACGCTGCGGTAGTCGGCGGCCACGGTCTGGCTTTCGGAGGGGGCGGACAGTTGCGGGGCCTGGGCGTCCACGATTTCGGCGTCCCGCAGCAGGTCGCGGCTTTGCACGCTGGCCGCGGCCTCCCAGCTGGCCTGGCGCCGATGGCCGGCCAGCGTGCGCAATGCATCGCCCGCAGCCAGCGCGTTCAGGTCGTGGCGGTTCAGGCCAGCGCGGCGGGCGAGGTCGGCGGTGTTGGCAAAGGGCGCGTCGGCCCGGGCTGCCTCGATGCGGCGGGCGGTGTCCTCGCGCATGCCCTGCAGCAGGCTGAGTCCCAGCCGCACGGCGGGGCGGGGCGTAACGTCCGGCGTACCGACGTCCAGCGTACCGACGTCCAGCGTACCGACGCCCGGCGTATCGACGCCCGGCGTATCGACGCCCGGCGTATCGACGCCCGGAGCGTGTTCATGCGCGCGCCGCCGGGCGCCGGGATGGCCGTCGGGCAGTGTTTCCAGCACGGAATCCCAGCCGCTCACCGTCACGTCGGCGGGCAGCACACAGACGCCGTGACGGCGCGCGTCCTGCACCAGTTGCGCGGGCGCGTAGAACCCCATGGGCTGGGAATTGAGCAGGGCGGCCAGAAAGGCTTCCGGTTCGTGGCGCTTGAGCCAGGAACTGGCATACGCCAGCAGGGCGAAGCTGGCGGCATGGCTTTCCGGAAAGCCGTACTCGCCAAACCCTTCCACCTGACGGAACAGGGCTTCGGCAAAATCCAGCGTGTAACCGTGCGCCAGCAGCCCGCCCACCAGCTTGACGCGGAACTTGTCCACGCCACCCTTGCGCCGCCAAGCCGCCATCGACCGGCGCAACTGGTCGGCCTCGCCCGGCGAGAAACCGGCGGCCACGACGGCGATCTGCATGACCTGTTCCTGGAAGATGGGCACGCCCATGGTGCGGCTGAGCACGCCGCGCACTTTTTCGCTGGGGTAGGTTTCGTCTTCCTTGCCCTGGCGCCGCCGCAGGTAGGGGTGGACCATGCCGCCCTGGATCGGTCCTGGGCGCACGATCGCCACCTGCACCACCAGGTCGTAGTATTCGCGTGGCCTCAGGCGCGGCAGCATCGTCATCTGGGCGCGCGATTCGATCTGGAAGACGCCGATGGTGTCGGCGTCGCAGATCATGTCGTAGGTCGGGGTGTCGCCTTCCGGGATGTCCTGCAGGGCCAGCGGCTGGCCGCGGCGCTGGCTGGCCAGTTCGAGCGTGCGGCGCAGGGCCGACAGCATGCCCAGCGCCAGGACGTCGACCTTCAGCAGCTTCAGCGCGTCCAGGTCGTCCTTGTCCCATTGCACGACGCTGCGGTCTTCCATGGCGGCGTTCTCGATGGGCACCAGGCGTGAGAGCTTGCCGCGTGAAATCACGAAGCCGCCCGGATGCTGCGACAGATGGCGCGGAAAGCCCATCATGGTCTGCGCGAGCGACGCCCACTGGCGCGCCACCTGGGATTCCGGGTCCAGGCCGCAGGCGCCCAGCGTGCGCAGCATTTCCTTCTTGCCGTCCCACCATTGGTGCGCGCGGGCCACGGCGTCGATGACGCCCGGGTCCACGCCCAGCGCGCGCCCCGTGTCGCGCAGCACGCTGCGCGGTCGGTACGAGATGACCACTGCGGTCAGGGCGGCGCGGTCACGGCCGTATTTGCCGTAGATGTACTGGATGACTTCTTCGCGGCGTTGGTGTTCGAAGTCGACGTCGATGTCGGGCGGTTCGTTGCGTTCCTTGCTGATGAAACGTTCGAACAGGTTGTTGCCGCGCTGCGGGTCCACCGCGGTGATGCCCAGGCAATAGCAGACGGCGGAGTTGGCGGCCGAGCCCCGGCCCTGGCACAGGATGCCGGCGTTGCGGGCGAACTGCACGATGTCGTAGACGGTCAGGAAGTAGGCCTCGTAGTTGAGGTCCGCGATGAGCTCCAGTTCCTTGTCGATCTGCGCCGTGACGCTGTCGGGCACACCCTGGGGAAAGCGCCGGGCGGCCCCGGCCAGTGCTTCCTGGCGCAGGTAGCTGGCCGGCGTGTGGCCGGGCGGCACGATCTCGTCGGGGTATTCGTAATGCAGCTCGTCCAGCGAAAACGTGCAGCGGCGCGCAACCGCCAGGGTCTGCGCCAGCGCGTCGGGCGGATACAGGCTGGCCAGCCGCATGCGGCTGCGCAGGTGTTGTTCGGCATTGCCCGAGAGTTCGTAGCCGCATTGCGACACCTGCTGGCGGGTGCGGATGCCGGTCAGTGTGTCGTGCAGCGGCTTGCGCGAGCGGACATGCATCTGCACCTGGCCGACCGCCACGATCGGCAGTTGCGAGGCCTGGGCCGCGTGCTCGACGGCGGCGCGGTGCAGGTCGTCGCGCGACTGATGCAGCAGATTCAGCCCCACCCACGCGCGGCCCGGAAAGACGCGCGCCAGCCAGCGGGCCTGGTCGGCCATGCGGTCGGCGTCGGTGCCGTAGGCGGGCGTCAGGATGGCCAGGCATTCCGGCAGACTGCGCAGATGCGCGTGGCCGGCTGGCGGATCGGCAAGGTCTTGCGGGGAAAGGCGGTACTCGCCCTTGGGCGCCCGGGTGCGGCCCAGCGTGATGAATTCCGACAGGTTGCCGTAGCCTTCGCGGGTCTGTGCCAGCAGGGTCAGGCCGAGCGGTGCGGCGTCGGGCGCGGCGCGCAGCTGGAACGTGGCGCCGACGATGAACGGCAGCTTGAGGGTTTTGGCTTCGGTGTGGGCCCGCACCACGCCCGCCAGCGAGCACTCGTCGGTCAGGGCCAGCGCGGCGTAGCCGAGCTCGGCCGCCCGCGCGGCCAGTTCCTCGGGGTGCGAGGCGCCTTGCAGGAAAGAAAAATTGGACTGGCATTGCAGCTCGGCATAGCCGGGCAACTGGGCCAGGACCTCAGCGGGGTCCAGCGGATCGGGGGCGTCGTCGTCCATGCGCATGTCAGGCGTACAGTCCGTGCAGGAACCAGCGCGCGTCCTCGGCGTCGCGCTCGCGGTAAATCCAGTAGCGCGCGCCCGCCGCGTCTTCGGCGACGAAGTAATCGCGCACGGTCAGGGCGGGGTCCCACCAGCCGCTTTCGATGCGTTCCGGGCCGCGCATCAGCCGCAGCGCCTGGCCGGCGTAGTGGGGGCGATGGCCCGACAGCTTGAGGGGCTGCGGGGTTTCCAGCAGCCAGAACGGGCGGTCGAGCAGCGGCGGAAGAGGGACGGGGCGTTCGGGCGCGGCAAGCGCGTCGCCCCAAGCGTTGGCGGCTTCGGGGCGGTGGTCGGCGGTGGGCTGGGCATGGCGCACCCGGTCGCGGCCCAGCCGCGCCACCAGCAGGTCCAGGAGCCGCGCGTGGTCGGCGGCGGTGCCGCCCGGCTCGGGGAACAGCGTGGTGCTGGCGGCGGGCTGCTCGACGGTGTCGGGCGCGTGCAGCGTCACGGCGATGACGGGGGCTTCCAGCGTGAAGTGGTTGAGCTTTTCGCGCAGCAGATGCAGCAACTGGGGCGCCTGCCAGATGGGCTGGGCCAGGGCCACTTCAAGTTCGGTGGGCGGGCGGGCGTGGCGGCCGCGTTCGTGGTCCATGCTGAGCACCACGCGCCGCACGGCCAGTTGGCGGGCGGTCAGCCAGCCGCCCAGCTGCTCGGCCAGCCGGCCCGCCACGGCCAGCACGGCGCTGGTGTTCTCCATGTAGTCCATGAGCTCGATCCGCCGCGAAAACTGGTTGGGCGGTTCGAGCCAGCGGTAGAGTTCGGGTACCTGGCCGTAAGCGGCGTCCAGCGCCTGCAGCAGATCGGGCGCGCTGCGCCGCTGCAGGCCCGCGCGGGGCAGGGCGCGCAGGTGCGCCAGCGTGTGGCAACCGATGTCGTCCAGCCAGTTGCGGCGGTCTTGCGCCTGGGGCAGCAGCGACAGCGGCAGGGCATCGAGCCGCCGCGCCAGGGTGGATAGCTTCAGTGTGCGGCGGGGAACGCGCCGGCCGGCGCGCCGCGCTAGCAGCCAGGCGCCCTTGGCCGTGGGCGCCATGCCCAGCGACACCCGCAGATCCAGCGCGCGCAGCGTGGCGGCGACCCGTCGGCTCAGCGCCCGCGGCCCCCGAAAGAACATCAGGCTGGCGCCCACGTTCAGCAGCACGGTGTCGCCGTCGGCCAGGGCGATTTCGGGGGTGTACTGCAAGAGGGCCAGCGCCGCGCCGTGCAGGGCGTCGGCCTCGGCCAGCGCATTGCGGGGCAGCAGTTCCACGCCAGGGGCGATGGCCGCCGCGCCCGCGCGGCGCATGCCGGGCGTCACGCCGGCCTGGCGGGCGGCGGGCGTCAGGGCGGCGACCCGTTCCTGATCCAGAACGGCGAACGCCTCCTGTTCATGCGGCCAGTGCGGGCGTAGGGCGTCCAGCGGCAGGCAGCGCAGGTAGGCGGCGATCCAGAGGCGCATGGCGGGGAGAAGAGGGAGTAAGCGCGCCGGGCTCCAGGCCCACGTAGAGTGGGGTGTCGCAGACAGGCCCCCGGCGCTTCAGGATGTGGACGGACAGGCCGCCGGGCGCGGGCGCCAGCGCCAGCCGCAAGGCGGCGGGCGTGGCGGTCTGCGCGGCGCGGGACGGGCGCACGGCGATGAACAGCAGGTCGCTGGCCTGGGCGGCCAGGTGCAGGCGGCGCAGGGATTCGGGGCGCACGTGGGGCAGCCAGCAGATCAGCGCGCCGCAACTGGCGTTTTTCAGGATCTGTTCGCTGGCCCACAGCGCATCGACCGGTTTTTCGGGCGCCACCCAGAGCAGTTGCCGGGGATCCAGCCGCCAGCTCATCCAGCTGGCGATGTGCGGCACGTGCGGCGGCTGCACCAGGGCAATGGGACGCCGCGTTTCCAATTGGGCCAGCGCCGGACGCAGCAGGCGGATTTCTCCGATGCCGGGATGGGGGGTGAGCAGTTCGACGAGCGATCCGAGCGGCCAGCCGTTATCCGGCAGTTCGGCCGACAGCGCCGCGTGCCCGGTTGGCAGGGTGCGTGCGGCGCCTTTGGCCAACTGCGTGGCGCGCCACAACGCGGGATGGATATGTTCGGGGGACTGCATGGCGAAAGCGCCCGGTGCTCAATACCTGTATGAATGTACAGTATTGTACCGGGCTTTGCGCCGGCCAGACGTATCGAAAAGTGCCCCCGAAGAGGGCCCCCCGAAAGTGCTAGAACCGCATGTCCTGGTATTTCACCCAGCGCGAGCCGCGCAGCAGCCGGTGGCCGATCCACAGTCCCAGGAACAGCGGAATGGCCAGGTACGTCGACACCACGCCGATCCAGTCGATGCGTTCTTCCAGGAACGCCTGATAGTTCTGTCCCAGCGTGACCACCAGGCACAGCACGAACGCCAGCAGCGGCCCGAACGGAAAGAGTCCCGCCTTGTAGGGCAGGTTGGCGGTGTCGTAACCGTGCTTCACGTAGCCCTGACGGAAGCGGTAATGGCTGACCGCGATGCTCAGCCACACGATGAATTCCGTCATCCCCGCGAAATTGAGCAGCCAGATGTAGACGGCCTTCGGGCTGTACACCACGCTGAACAGGCACAGACACGCCAGCAGCGTCGTTGCCAGCAGCGCATACAGCGGCACGCCGCGCGGGGTGAGCCGCTTGAAGAGCGCGGGCGCCTGGCCCTCGGCCGCCATGTTGAACAGCATCCGCGTCGCCGCATACATGCCCGAATTGCCGGCCGACAGCACCGAGGTCAGGATCACCGCGTTCATCACCGTGGCCGCCGACAGCAGGCCCGCGTGCTCGAACACCAGCGTGAAGGGGCTGACCGCGATGTCCTCGACCTCGTTGCGCAGCAGTTGCGGATCGGTGTAGGGCACCAAGAGGCCGATGATCAGGATGGCCAGCACATAGAACAGCAGGATGCGCCAGAACACGCTGTTGATTGCGCGCGGCACGTTGCGCCGGGGGTTTTCGGATTCGCCGGCCGCCACGCCCACCAGTTCGGTGCCCTGAAAGGAATAGGCCACCACCATCGCCACGCCCACCCACGTCGCCGCGTTGCCGACGAAGGGCGCGTCGCCCACCTTCCAGTTGTCCATGCCCACCGGCCCGCCGCCGTGGATGATGCCGGCCAGCATCGCCACGCCCACCACGATGAAACACAGCACCGCCACCACCTTGATGATGGCGAACCAGTATTCCGCCTCGCCGAAACTGCGCGCCGAGAAGGCGTTCAGCCCAAAGGTCAGCGCCAGGAAGGCCACGCTCCATATCCATCCTGGGGTGTCCGGCAGCCAGTACGCCATGACGAGCTGCGCCGCCACCACGTCCACCGCCACCACCGTGGCCCAGCTCACCCAGAAATTCCAGCCCAGCGCAAAGCCGAAGCCCGGATCGACGTAGCGCGACGCATAAGTGCAGAACGACCCCGACACCGGCATGAACGTGGCAAGCTCGCCCAGGCTGGTCATGATGAAGTACACCATCAGGCCGATCACCAGATAGACCATCAGCGCGCCGCCCGGACCCGCTTGCGCGATGGCCGCGCCGGAAGCGACGAACAGGCCGGTGCCGATGGCCCCGCCCAGCGCTATCATCGTGAGGTGGCGCGCCTTGAGCACGCGGTGCAGCTGATTGTTGTTGGCAGTATTGCTGGCAGGCGCGGCGGCGCCCGAGTCGATGTTCGGTGTGTGCATTACGAAGGTGTAGGGTGGCCCGCGTCATCGGTACGATGCCGGGCGCGGCGCATTTTACAATGCGGCAATCGGGGCGCAGTCCCACCGTCCCAGGCCAGCACGGAGCAGTTTCATGGCGTCTTCCAGTTCTATCGAATTTCTTCCCGATCCGGGCGTCGACGTGCGCCAGCTCTTCATCCTGCTGCACGGCGTGGGCGGATCGCCCGCCAGCCTGGAGCCCCTGGCCCAGGCGGTGCGCGCGGCCTTTCCGACCGCGGCCGTGCTGATCCCCGAAGGTTTCGAGGCCTTTGACGGCGGCGGCGCGGGCCGGCAGTGGTTCTCCGTGCGCGGCGTCACCGAAGACAACCGCGCCGAGCGCGTGGCCCAGGCCATGCCGCAGTTGGAAACCTACGTGCGCGAAGCCCAGGCGCGCTTCGGCCTGCTGCAGTCCGACACCGCGGTGGCCGGCTTTTCGCAGGGCGCCATCATGGCGCTGGAGCTGGTGCAGGCGCACGACGGCATGGCCGGCCGCGTCATCGCGTTCTCGGGCCGCTACGCGCAACTGCCCAAGAACGCCCCGCTATACACCACGATTCATCTGCTGCACGGCGCCGACGACGCGGTCATGAGTGTTTCGCAGGCGCAGGCGGCGCAGGCCCGCCTGGCCGAACTGCACGGCGACTCCACCATCGACATCGCCACCCACGTGGGCCACGAACTGCATCCCGCCCTGATCCAGCGAGCCATCGTCCGCCTGCAGACCTGCGTGCCGCTGCGTAGCTGGGAGGCCGCGCTGGGCCTGAACCAGACGCCGCCGGACGGCACGACGGTGCATTGATGGGAGGTTTGCCCCAACGCGCGGCCGACGCCGTCGGCGGCGCGCAAAGCATTTTCCGCGTGCTGCGCATTCTTAAATACGTCGGGGCGGCGCCGGCGCGCGGCGTGGGCCTGACCGACGTCGTGCGCGATGTGGGCCTGACGCCGCCCACCGCGCACCGCATGCTGTCGGCCTTGCTGCAGGAAGGCTTTCTGGCGCTCAATCCCCGGCTCAAGACCTACAGCCTTGGCCGCGAATCCTACATCCTGGGGCTGGCGGCCGAGAGCCGGCACGGCATCAAGGCCATCGCCGAATCCGCCGTGCTCCGGCTTGCGCAATCCACGGGCGACACCAGCTTCCTGTCCGTGCGCTCGGGACACGAAGCGGTCTGCGTGGACCGCAAGACCGGCGACTTTCCCATCAAGATCCTGACGCTGGAAGTCGGCCACCGCCGCCCGCTGGGCGTGGGGGCGGGCAGCCTGGCGTTGCTGGCGTTCCTGCCCAACGACGATATCGATCGTGTGCTGGCGCGCTATGACGCCAGCGCGGCGCCCGATCTGCCGTCCACCGACATGCTGCGCGAGGACATCGCCGCCGCGCGCAAGAATGGCTATGCGCTCAACCCGGGCCGCATCATTCCCGACATGCTGGGCGTGGGCGTGCCGGTGTTCGACCGCGAACAGCACGTGGTGGCGGCGTTGAGCGTGGCGGCGATTCGCTCACGTCTTTCCGGCGCGCGCCTGACCGATGTGGTGGCCGCATTGCAGCGTGCGGCCTCGGAATTGTCGGCGGACCTGGCGCCGCGCGTCTGACCGCCGCGCGGCGGGCGCAAGGCCGAGCGCGTCAGCGCCCCGCGCAGGCCTTGCCGCCATCCACCGGCAGGCAGACGCCGGTGATGTACTTGGCCTCGTCGCTCGCCAGAAACAGCGCGGCATGGGCAACATCCCACGCATCCCCCATCCGCCCCATCGGGCTGGCGCCATTGCGCCGCCGCCGCATCTCCTCGACGTCGTCGAATTGCCCCGCGATCTGCTTGTAGATCAACGGGGTGTCGATGACGCCGGGCAGGACGGCGTTCACGCGGATGTTGTCCGGCGCGTAGCGCACCGCCAGCGACCGCGTCAGATGGTTCAATCCCGCCTTGGCCGCGTAGTACGAGGTGTATGGATACGAATTGACCTGGATCGAGGCCAGCGACGAAATGTTGACGATGCTGCCCGAGCCCTGCGCCAGCATGGCGGGCAGCACATGCTTGCAGGTCAGGAACACGCCCGTCAGGTTGGTGTCCAGCACGCGATGCCAGCTTTCCTCGCTGGCCTCGATGGGATCGCCCATTTCGGTGATGCCCACGTTGTTGTGCAGCACGTCGATGCGCCCGGCGGCCGCCAGCACGGCGGCAACCGCGGCCTGAATCTGCGCGGAGTCAGTCACGTCGGCGGTCAACGCCTGGCAACGGCCGCCTTCGGCCTCGATGAGGGCGCACGTCTCGCGCGCGGCCTCGGACCTGACGTCCACCGCGAAGACCCGCGCGCCTTCACGCGCATACAGCGCCGCCGCGGCCTTGCCGTTGCCCCAGCCCGGGCCGGACGACCCCGCGCCAAACACCAGCGCCACCTTGTCTTTCAGCCGCTCGCCCATGTCATTCCGCCGAGATGTGGGCGAAGTCGGCCACCTTCTTCCACTTGGTCACGTCGTCCTGGATCATCGCGGCAAAGGCCTCGGGCTTGTCGGCGACAACATACGCGCCAACACCGGCGTACTTGGCCTGCACGTCCTTGTCCGCCAGCGCCTTGCGCGACGCGTCGTTGAGCTTGGCCAGCACGTCCTTCGGCAGGCCGGCAGGCGCCAGCAGCCCGTTCCACATTTCCGCGTCATAGTCGGGCAAACCCACTTCCGCGAAGGTGGGTACGTCGGGCAATTGCGGCAGGCGCGACTTGGCGGCCACCACGATCGGGCGCAGGCTGCCCGACTGGATGTGCGCCATCGACGACGCGGCCGTATCCCACAGGATGGGCACCTGACCGGCGATCACGTCGTTCAGCGCGGGACCGGTGCCACGGTAAGGCACGTGCATCATGTCCAGGCCGGACAGCGACTTGTAGTACTCCATCGCCATGTGCGTGGCGCCGCCGTTGCCGGACGACGCGTAGGAATACTTGCCCGGCGCGCCCTTGATCAAGGCGGTGAACGACGCATAGTCCTTGGCGGGAAAGTTCTTGTTCACCACAATCACGCCCGGCACCCGGATGATCTGCGTGACCGGCGTGAAGTCCTTCACCGCGTCGTAGGGCAGATTCTTGTACACGGCGGGATTGGTGCCGTTGGTGCTGGACGTGCCCAGCAGAAGCGTATAACCGTCCGGCGCAGCCGAGGCCACGGCGCGGCTACCCACGGTGCCACCCGCGCCGCCCCGGTTTTCCACCACGACGGGCTGGCCGATCTGCTTGGCCAGCGCCTCGGCAAAGATGCGGCCGACCACGTCGGACGTGCCGCCGGGCGGGAAGGGCACGATCAGGCGGATGGGGCGGTCGGGGTAGGTGGCCTGCGCCGCGGCGGCGCCCGCCAGCGACAGCGTTGCAGCGGCGGCCGCCAGCTTGATCCAGGTTCTGCGCTTCATGATGGGTTGTCTCCTTGCTTGATTTTGTTGTGTGTCGAACCAGGCGTTGCGCGCCGCCGTCAGGCGATGCGGTCGCCCGGCTTGATCTTGGCCGCCCGGCTGTCCACGCCCGGCAACATGTGCGCCGGGTCGCGCGTGACCACCACGTCCAGGATGGTGGGGCGGTCCTTGCAGGCATACGCCTCTGCCAGCGCGGCCGGCAGCTCCGCGGGGTCCTCGACGCGGATGCCGTTGCAGCCCAGCGCGCGCGCCACGTTGGCGTAGTTGGTGTCGACCAGATCCGAAGACTGGTAGCTGCCCGGGCCGTACATCAGGTGCTGCAGCGCCTTGATATAACCCGACGCCGCGTTGTTGACCACGACCAGCGTGAAGGCCAGCTTCATGCGCACCGCGGTCTCCAGTTCGCCGAGCGACATGTTGCAGCCGCCGTCGCCGGTCAGGCTGACCACCTGGCGTCCGGGGGCCGCCGCGGCCGCCCCGATTGCGCCGGGGATGCCGTAGCCAATGGAAGCAAAGCCCCGGTCCGGCACGAAGCCGCGGCCCGCGCGCTTGGTGTCGAACAGCAGTCCGCCCCAGTGCGCCGCGAAGCCGCCGTCGGCAACCAGGATGCCATCTTCCGGCAGCGAGGCATTGATCTCTTGCATCAGCCGCGCCATGCCCACGGGCCGGTCGGCCGACGTCAGCTTGGCGTTCACCGATTCGCGCCAGGTGTGCATGGCCTGGCCGACCTCGTCCACGTAGCGTTGGCGGGCGTGCTCGCCGTGGGCGGCCAGGCGCGTGTCCAGGTCTTCCAGCGTGGCGCGCACATCGCCCCACAGCCGCAGGGCGGGCGTGGTGGTGCGGTCGAATTCCTCGGCCACGATGTCCAGATGGATGATCGGCGCGCCCGCGGCCAGCAGGTCGTAGCGGCGCGTCGCCACCTCGCCCAGCTTGCAGCCGACGACGAACAGGCAGTCCGACTTGGCGATCAGGTCGTTGGCAATGCGGCTGTAGCGGCCGAACAGCCCCGCGTTCAGCGGATCGTTGCAGGCGATCGCGCCCTTGCCGCTCATGGTGTGGGCGACGGGGATGCCGAACTTGCGCGCGAAGGCCTGGACAGTCTCGGCGGCATCGCTGATGTGCACGCCGCCGCCGCACAGCATCAGCGGGCGGGCGGCGCCGGCCAGCATGCTGGCGGCTTGCGCCACGTCCTCGGCCGAGGGCCGGCAGCGCAGCGCGGGCGAGCGCCGGTAGTTGGGGCTGGAATAAAACTCATCGGCGTCAAAGACATGGACCGCGTGCGCGATGTCTTCGGGCACGTCCAGCACCACGGGGCCGGGACGTCCGCTGGTCGCCACGGCGAAGGCGCGCCGCACCAGCTCGGGAATGCGCTCGACCATCTCCACGCGCAGCACGTCTTTCACGACCGGACGCAGCACTTCCAGCTGCCGGGCTTCCTGCGTCATGTTCTTCCACGAGTGCATCCGGTGCGAGTCGCCGACCAGCGCCACCAGCGCCGTGCCGGCGTTGTAGGCTTCGGCCAGGCCGGTCACCAGATTGGTCGCGCCCGGACCCAGCGTCGCGTCGCACACGCCGGGACGGCCGCTGACCTTGGTGTAGGCGTCGGCGGCGAACACTGCGCAGCGCTCGTCGTTGATCAGGTTGTGATTCAGCTTCAGGCGGCGCGCCGCGTCATAGAACGGCAGCAGCTGAAAGCCGCCCATGCCGAACATCAGGCCGACGTCGTGCGCCGCGAACATGCGGGCGATGGCCTCGCCGCCGGTGATTTCCAGTTTCTCGGACATGCGGGTGATGCTCCTAGTAGGTGTCGCGCCCGCTCAGCAGGGCGTCGATAAAGGTTTTGAGCGGTGTGCCGACGCGGCAGCCCAGGTCTCGGGCGCGGGCGTTGGCAGAGGAAATGGTTCCTTCCTCGTAGCAGGAACGGGCGTCGCCGATGCGGGCGGTGTGCGCGGACACGGTCAAGGCGGCAATGCCGCGTTGGTCAAGCAAAGGCAGGCGGCCGATCCCGGCGCTGTCCTTGCCAATGCCCGCGTCATTGAAGGTGACCAGGCGCGGCGACGCCTGGACGCCGTCCGATTGCAGGCCGGCCAGCCGTTCGCCGTGCGAGGCCGTGATGGCGATCAGGCCGTCGTCACGCGAATCGACCAGCGAGACGGAGTCGGCGCCGACGACCAGTGGGGCGCCGTCCGGACCTGTCTTGAATACAGTGCGGGATTCCTTGACGGCGGCGAGCGGACGGGCGCTCTGCGACGCGCGCGCCAGCCGCGAGGCGGCCTCGGACACGGGCATGCCCGGTTTGCAGCCCAGGTCTTGCGCCAGCGCGTTCACAAAGCTGATGACGCCGTTCCGGGCCATGTCCGCGCCGTCGCCGATGCGGCAGCTTTGATAGCTTGCGGTGGCGGCGGGCACGCCCCAACGTTGCAGATCGTCCAGGCCCGCAATGCCGGCTTGCATCCAGCCCACGCCGGCGTCGTTCAGGACGACCGCCAGCACGCCGCCGCGCGCCGCGCAGTAGGCGGCATAGCTGCCGCCATGAGACCCGGCGATCACGACGCGTCCAGCATCTTGCGGCGTGAGCTTGGTGATGCTGTCGAGCACGCGCGCATCCCGGGCGCTTGCCGGTTGTTCCATATTATGAATTGTCTCCGTCCTAGAGCGTCGCGGCCGGTGTGCCCGGAGCGGCGTCTTCGAATCGTCTGATGTAGTTATTGGCTTGGGACGATTCTAGGAGCGCGGGTTTGGGAAGAGCAATGTCATCCCCATAATATGGAAATCAATTTTTGCGGGCTACTTCTCCCAGCCGCCGCCGAGCGCCAGGAACAACGCGATCTGGTCGCTGCTCAAATCCGCCTGCGATGCGGCCAGCGCGCTTTCATTGCTGGCCAGCGTGCGCTCGGCGTCCAGCACGGTCAGGTAGTCCGTCTTGCCGTACTGGAACAGGCGGCGCGCTTGCGAGGCTGCTTCCGCGCTTTGGTCGCGGGCCGCGCGCAGGGCGGTATCTCGGTCCAGTTGGCGGGCGTAGACGACCAGCGCGCTTTCGGTTTCGCGCAAGGCGTTCAGCACGGCCGCGTCGAAACGGGCGGCGGCAGCTTTGGTGGTGGCTTCGGCTTCGGCGATGCGGGCCTGCGCGGCGCCCGTGTTGGGAACCGTCCACGAGATCAGCGGGCCCACGCTCCAGCTGAAGGTGCCGCGGTCGCCGAACATGGCGGCCGGGCCGCCGGATGCGGCGGACAGGCCCAGCGTGATCTTCGGGTAGAGGTCGGCCGTGGCCACGCCGATGCGGGCGGTGGAGGCGGCCAGCGTCCGTTCGGCCTGGCGGATGTCGGGACGGCGGCGCAGCAATTCCGCGCCGTCCCCGACCGGGATCGTTTCGGTCAGCTTGGGCGCGGCGGCGCATTGCAGCAGGGCGGGCGGGATCTCGCCAGGCGTCTGGCCGGTCAACGCAGCCAGGCGGTAAAGCGCGGTGCGCTGCTGCGCCTGGAACGGCGGCAGGTTGGCCTGCAATTGTTCGAGCTGGCTGCGCGCCCGCGTGACGTCCAGCGCGGTGCCGCGGCCGGCGCGCTGCAGGCGGCTGACGGCGTCGACCGATTCCTTCTGCACCTGCACGGAATGCTGCGCCGAGGCAAGCTGCATGCCTGCCGCGCACATGTTGGCGTAGGCGCGCGCCGTCTCGGCCGCGACGGTGACGCGGGTGGCGTCGTACGCGGCCTGCGCGGCCTGCGCGTCATCGGTGGAGGCTTCCACGGCGCGGCGGATCTGGCCGAAGAGGTCCAGCTGATACGACACGCTGGCGCCGGTGGAATACGACCATCGGTTCGGCGGATCGATGCCGGGCTGAAGTTCCTGCAAGCCGGAAACGTGGCCGAACGTGGGCGAGGCATTGACGCCGATCGTGGGCTGCTGCTGGGCTTTCGTTTCCTGTACGGCAGCCTGGGCGCGTTCGAGATTGGCGCTGGCCACGCGCAGGTCGGTGTTCGCGGCCAGGGCCTTTTCCACCAGGCCGTCCAGCACCGGGTCGTTGTACAGGCGCCACCAGTGGCCGGGGACTGCCTCTTGCCGGTACACGCCGGCCTGCGCCTCCACAAAGGAGGATTGCGCGCTCGGCCGCTGGGAGACGGCCTCCGGCGGCACCTGGTAGTCGGGGCCGACGGCGGCGCATCCGGCCAGCGCGAGGGCCAGCGTCAGCGGGAGGAGGAGTCTGGTGTTCATGGCAGGTACGGCTTGGCGTCGATAAAGGTTTGAGGATTTCCGCAAAAGTGGGTCGGTGCGCGCTGGCGTCAGGAGGAGTGGGGCGCGGCGGCTGCGGCTTGCGCGGGGCGGTCGTCCACCGAGACGGTGGCGGTCTGGCCGGCGACCAGGCGCACGCCTTCGGGCACCTCGTCGATCTTCACGCGCACCGGAATGCGCTGCGCCAGGCGGACCCAGTTGAAGGTCGGGTTCACGTTGGGAAGCAGATTGGCGCCAGTGCTGCGGTCGCGGTCCGCGATGCCCAGGGCAATGCTTTCGACGTGGCCGCGGATGTGGCGCGGTTCGCCCATCAGCGTCACGGTGACGGGGTCGCCTTCGTGGATGCCGGGCAGCTTGGTTTCCTCGAAGTAGCCTTCGACGTAGAACGAACCGGCATCCACCAGCGCCATCACGCCGTGGCCGGCGGTGGCGTAGGAGCCCGCGCGCAGATCCAGGTTGGTGATGCGGCCATCGCTGGCGGCCACGACGCGGCTGCGTTCCAGATTCAGGCGGGCGGTGTTCAGTTGCACCTGCGCCTGCGCAAGCGCGGCTTCGGTCTGCTGCACCTTGGTCTGGCTCTGTTCCACGGCTTCGGCCGCGACAAGCTGACCCAGCGAGCGGTTGCGCTTGGCATCGCGCAGCGCTTGGTCGTGCGCCACCTGCTGCGAACGGACCGAGGCCTGGGCCTGGTCGTACGCCAGCTGGAAGCGGGCGCGGTCGATCTCGAACAAGAGGTCGCCGGCCTTCACGTCCTGGTTGTCGTGCACGGGCACGCTGGTCACCAGGCCAGAGACGTCGGGCGCCACCTGCACGACATAGGCCTTGACGCGGCCATCGCGCGTCCAGGGTTCGACTTCATAGTGATCCCAAAGCTGCCAGCCGGCGTAAGCGGCGGCGGCGACGACGACGGCCGTCACTGCGAACTTGCCGATAGCAGCAGGGCGAAGGGCATTGGGGAGTTTCATACCTATCTCTGAAGAAAATGCGGGGAAATGAGGGAGACGCCGTACAGCAGCACCACGAAGAGCGCCAAATCAAAAAGCGCGGGGTGCCACACCAGGCGATACAGCCCGGCGCGTGCCAGCACGCGGCGCACGCCCCAGGCCACGGCCAGGGTGACGACGCCCAGCACGAGCAGCCAGGGGAAATAAATGCCGTAGAGATTGAATTCGCCAATCATGATGCTTGGCCCTCCAGGGTCGGATGGGCGGGTTGATAGTCGGGCGCGTCGGGAAAGAAGGCGCGGCGGATGCCGACCAGCGCCACCACGGCGCGGTCGCGCGCATGGGGGCCTTGCGGGGTGGCGGCAACACTGCACAGTGCGCGGTCGATCTGCGCCAGGAATTCCGGCGTCTTGTCCTGCACGCGGCCCGACGAACGGATCTTGAAGAACTGCGCCAGGCTGTTCAGCACCGGCTGGATCGTGGGTTCCGCCATTGGCAGATGGCGGCGCGCCCGCTGCAGCTCGGTGATGTCGCGGCCTACGCGCAGGTCCTTCAGCGCGTCGGCGGCCACCAGGTCGTCGGGCCGCTTGGCCAGCGCCAGTCGCGGCTGCAACAGGCCGATGCGGTCCAGCATGCGGGCCGTGTACGTGTGGCGCGAGGGCGCGCGCGGCGAACTGGCCAGCGTCGCCAGTTCTTTCCAGTTGGCGGCCTGGATGCGGCGTGCGCTCCAGTCGACACTGACGGTGCGGAAAATGGCCGCAATGATCGCGGCCGTGGCCACGCCCATGCACTGTGCGACCTGCGTGTCGATGAACGACACGACGTCGGCGGTGTTGGTGTCCTGCAGCGCCATGGTGCCCAGGAACCCGAACAGCATCGCCATGGCCTTGCCGGTGCTGGCCGGGCGGGCGATGAACACGCCCAGCACGAAGGCGGTCGGCAGCATGGACAGCGCCAGCATCTCGAACGAATGAATGGCCGGCATGATGCCCAGCAGATACAGCGCCGACAGCGGGATGGAATACACCGTGTAGGTCAGGAACTGCATGATGCCGGGCACGGGATTGTCCTGCGAGGCGAAAAAGCAGCTGAAGATCGCGGCCATCAGCGCGGCGGTGGCGCCGTTGCTCCAGGCCGTGCCGATCCAGAAGGCGCAGCACACCGAAATGGCCAGGCCCGCGGCCAGCGCCGACAGCAGCGCCATGCCGTGGTCGCGGTGCAGCGCGGAGTTCGGATCGCGGGTCGTGCGCGGGGCGCGCACCGGCGCACCCTGCAGCCCGGCGCGGATGTCGCGGCGCAGCGCCAGGCATTCGTCATAGGTGTCGATCAGTTCGCGCAGACGCGCCATCAGGCTGGCCAGCAGCGCGTCGCGCCAGGTGGAACGGCTGTCGATGCCGGGTGTCAGCCGCGTCACGGCGGCGCGCAACTGCACGGCGGTCTCGTGCGAGGCCTGCGGGCCGGCGTTGATCCATTCCGAGATATCGGAGAGCAGCGACTGCACGGGTTCGGGCAGCGTCTGGCCGTTGGCCTGCAAGGCGCGCATGCGGTCTTCGACGGCGGACACGGCAGGCGTCAGCGCCGCGATCTGGTCCTGCATGGCGCGCACGGCGCCCGCGGTCCAGCGCAGGTTGCTGGTGTCGAAAGGAACGTGGGTGGACAAGAGGCGCAGTTGCGTGATGTCGTTGGCCAGCTCGCGGCGGTCCTTGTCGCGCTGTTCGGCGGCCTTGCCGCTGAGCGTGTCGTGCATCCAGTTGCGCGCATCGCGCACGGCCTTGTCCAGTTGCAGCGTCAACGCGGGCGCCAGGCCGCGCGGCAGCACGATGCTGTGGATCAGCGTGGCGCACACGATGCCCAGGCTGATTTCCTCGACGCGGGCCAGTGCCGTGTCGAACACGAGCGAAGGGTCGGTGACGCTGGGAAAGCCGATCATCGCCGCGGTGTAGCCGGCCAGCATGAACAGATAGGACCGCGGCGTGCGGTCCAGCACCGACATGTACAGGCAGGCGCCCACCCACAGCACCATCGCGCCGGTCATGACGACGGGCGAGTTCGACAGCCGCGGCACCATGTACACGGTGGCCGCCGACCCGAAGAAGGTGCCGACCAGGCGGTACAGCGCCTTGGAACGCACGGCGCCAGACCAGGGCTGCGCCACGACGTAAGCGGTGGTCATGGCCCAGAACGGACGCGGCAAACCAATGCTGTAAGCCAGGTAGAGCGCCATGATGGCGCTCAGGTAGCTCTTGAGCGAGAAGACGGTTTCGCGGACGTTGGGCAGCTTCATGGCCGCGCGTCCTCTTGCGCGCCAGCGCCGCTGCGGCCCAGCGACACCTTCAGGGCGTCGAAGACGCGCAGGCAGGCTTGCAGATCGGATTCGCTGACGTCGTGAAAGATGCGGCGGCGCAGTTCAACCAGCACATCTTCGACCTGCGCGCGCAGCGCGTGGCCGGCGTCGGTCAGGTGCAGGGTGCGTGCGCGGCGATCGTGGGGGTCTTCGCGCCGTTCCATCAGGCCGGCGGCCACCAGCTGATCCAGCACGCGCACAAGCGAGGGGCCTTCGACGCCCAAAGCTTCGGCCAGCGCGCCTTGGCGAACCCCGTCGCCAAGACGGCCGGCCAGAATGACGGGCCACGCAGTCGCTTGAGAAAGGCCATAGTCGGCAAGCGCTTTATCGGCAGCGCCGCGGTAGGCGCGCGACAGCACCATCAGGTTGGCGGTGGTGGCCATGAGCTGGGAGTCGGAAGGAGTAAGCATGAATTCGATTGTATCCTATCTATTAGCTTACTAATAATTGAAAATGGCGACTATCCCGATAGATTTTTCCAATTGGGGAAATAGCAGGGCGGTTTTCCATGGGTGGAAAACAGGGCCGAAGACGGGAATGCGACTGCCCGTGTGAGCCGATTCGGGTGTCAGACACCCATGCAATGCGAGCCGATGCCGGCGTCAAACACTCAGGTCGAGGTGTCTGACACCCTGGCGGCACCGGTTCGATGGGAAGACGTTCTCAACGGGTGTCAGACACCGGGGCAAACAACCCGCAATCGGGTGTCCGACGCCCACCACCCGGCCGGGATCAGCCGTTGCAGTCGGCCCAGCAGTTCGGCGTTTCATACAGACGCACGCGCGTCAGTCGCAGTTCCGCGCCGTAATGGCCGTGGTATTGCGGCGCCAGCGTTTCGAAGACGATGGTCGCCAGGTTTTCCGCGGTAGGAATCCGGTCAAGCACGACCGTCTTGTGCCCGGGCAGGGTGTCCAGAAAGCCGCGCACGGCGTCGTCGCCTTCGTAGACCAGGAACGCATGGTCCCAGACGTCCACGATGTGCGTCTTGGCGATGTGCTTGATCTCGGAGAAGTCCATCACCATGCCGTTGTCGGACTCGCCGGGCGCCTGCACGATGTCACCCGTCAGGGTGATTTCCAGCACGTAGCGGTGGCCGTGCAGATTGCGGCACTGGCTGCGGTGATCGGGGATGCGGTGGCCGGCGTCGAACTCGAGCCTGCGGGTCACGGAAATCATCGCGTGCTCCGCAAGGCGTGGGGGTAAATCATGGAATGCCTATGTATTTGTGGGTTTGCAGGCTGAGCCGCCATTGCGGATGCTGCATGCAGTATTGGACGGCCTGCTCGGTGTTGGCCGCGCGCGCCGGTCCGTCCATGGGTTGCAGGAAGAAGTGTTCGAAATCCAGATGCGCGAAGGCGTCGGGCAGGGCGTTGAGCTGCGGGTAGACCAGCTTGAGCTCATTGCCGCGTTCGATCACGACCGGAGCTGTGCCCTTGGGGCTGACGCAGATCCAGTCGATGCCGGCAGGCGGCTTGATCGTGCCGTTGGTTTCGATGGCGACGGTAAAGCCGCGGGCGTGGATTGCGTCGAGCAGCGGCGCGTCCAGTTGCAGCAGCGGCTCGCCACCCGTGAAGACCACGTAGCGGTTGCCGGCGTCGGGGCCCCAGGCCGCGGCAATGGCATCGGCCAGCCGTTCGGCCGAGGCGAACTTGCCGCCGCCGTCGCCGTCGGTGCCGATGAAATCGGTGTCGCAGAAGGTGCAGGCGGCGCTGGCACGGTCGCTTTCGCGGCCGGTCCAGAGATTACAGCCCGCAAACCGGCAGAATACCGCCGCGCGGCCTGCGTGGGCGCCTTCGCCTTGCAGGGTCTTGAAGATTTCTTTGGCGGAGTAAGTCATAGGAGATGCGGGCGGTAGGGCGCCACGGAATTCGAGCAAAAGCGCACTATTTTACTTGGCGCGGCCAATATCCGCCGAAAGACCCTGCAAGACGTGGCCCGCCCCTGTAGACTTCCCGCCTATGTTTCACGTCCAAGACTCGCTTTTCATTGACGAGCGCGACCTGACCTTCACCATGATCCGTGCGCAGGGCGCCGGCGGGCAGAACGTCAACAAGGTGTCCAGCGCCGTCCACCTGCGCTTCGATGTGCGCGCTTCCCGCCTGCCGCCCGAGGTGCAGGATGCGTTGTGCGCCATCAGCGACCATCGCATCTCGAAAGAGGGCGTGATCGTCATCAAGTCGCAGTCCTTCCGCAGCCAGGAAAAGAACCGCGCCGAGGCCATCGAGCGCCTGGTGGGAATGGTGAGGTCGGCCATCCAGGTCGACAAGCCCCGCCGCGCCACCAAGCCGACGCGCTCGTCGCAACGCCGCCGCGTGCAGCGCAAGGTGCTGCACGGCGAGGTCAAGCGGCTGCGCGGCCGGGTGCAGGGCGACTAGGGCGCACCATGGCCGACGCGCGCCGCCGCTATCTGGTCACGCTGGCCTGCGTGTTCGCCGTCATCTGGGTGGCGCTGGCCATCAGTCCGCACGACCGCTCCGCCTGGGCGCTGGAAAACGCGCTGGTGCTGGGCCTGGGCGCCGTGCTGTTTGCGACGCGGCGCGCGTTCGTGTTTTCGCGCGTGTCGTACACGCTGATCTTTCTGTTCCTGTGCCTGCACACGGTGGGCGCGCACTATACGTATTCGCTCGTGCCGTACGACGACTGGTGGCGCGCGTTGACCGGCCGCAGCTTGAACAGCCTGCTGGGTTGGGAACGCAACAATTTCGACCGCGTCGTGCACTTTTCGTACGGGTTGCTGCTGGCTTATCCGATCCGCGAGATCTTCCTGCGCGTGGCCGAGGTGCGCGGCTTCTGGGCGTACTTCCTGCCGATGGACGTGACGCTGTCGACGTCGGCGCTCTACGAACTGATCGAGTGGGGCGCCGCGGAGTTCTTTGGCGGCGACCTGGGCGCGGCCTACCTGGGCACGCAAGGCGATATCTGGGATGCGCAGAAGGACATGGCGCTGGCGGCGCTGGGCGCGGTGATCGCCATGGCCATCACCGCACTGGTCAACTGGAAGGCGCAGCGCGACCTTGCTCGCGACTGGGCCGACAGCCTCAAGCCGGAGCGTCAGCGGCTGGCGGACCGCCAGACCGGAGCCGAAAATCCTTGATGGCAGCAGGGGCATGACGATATATCGGATAAACCCGATATATGATTCGATAAATTGCGATATACCAATATGACCGCAACTTCCTCACCTTCCGACCAGAACGCCGCGCAACCCGCGATCGACGCCGACGCCATCCTCAAGGCGCTGGCCAATCCGGTTCGCCGCGACATCCTGGCCTGGCTGAAGACGCCGCATGCGTATTTCGAGGAGCGCCCGGGCCACACCTTCGAACACGGGGTGTGCGCGGGCCACATCGATGATCGCTGCGGTCTGTCCCAGTCGACGGTGTCGTCGCATCTGGCCGTGCTGCAGCGCGCCGGCCTGATCTCGGCCACCAAGGTGGGGCAGTGGGTTTTTTTTCGTCGCAATGAACCCGTGATTGCCGCGTTTCTGCGGCAGTTGAATCTGGATATGTAGCCCGTCTGCCATACCCGCAAGCGCCCCATTGCCGGGACGAAAGGATTTTGCATGAACCCCCTGTTTGAACCGCTGAAAGTCGGCGACCTGACCCTGCGCAACCGTGTCGTGATGGCGCCGCTGACGCGTCAACGCGCCAGCGCCGGCCGCGTGCCGAACGATCTGATGGTCGAGTACTACACCCAGCGCTCGGGCGCAGGCCTGATCCTGACGGAAGCCACGTCGGTCACGCCGCAGGGCGTGGGCTACGCCGACACGCCGGGGCTGTGGTCGCCGGAACAGGTCAAGGGGTGGCGCAAGGTGGTCGATGCCGTGCACGGCAAGGGCAGCCTGATCGTCGCGCAGCTCTGGCACGTGGGCCGCATTTCCGACCCGATGTTCCTGGACGGCGAACTGCCGGTCGCGCCTAGCGCCATCGCTGCCAAGGGCCACGTCAGCCACGTGCGCCCCAAGCGCGAATACGTGACGCCGCGCGCGCTCGAGACCGCCGAGATCCCCGGCGTGGTCGAGGCCTATCGCCACGGCGCGAAGCTGGCGATGGAAGCCGGTTTTGATGGTGTGGAGGTGCATGCCGCCAACGGCTATCTGCTGGATCAGTTCCTGCAGGACAGCACCAACCACCGCACGGACCAGTACGGCGGTTCCATCGAAAACCGCGCGCGCCTGCTGCTGGAAGTGGTCGACGCCTGCGTGGCGGTGTGGGGCGCGGGCCGCGTCGGCGTGCATCTGTCGCCGCGCGCCGATGCTCACGATATGGGCGATTCGGATCTGCCGGGCCTGTTCGGCTACGTGGCGCGTGAACTGGGCAAGCGTGGCATCGCGTTCATTTGCGCCCGCGAGCACGAAGCGCCGGACAGCCTGGCGCCGATGATCAAGGCCGAGTTCGGCGGCGTATTTATCGCCAACGAAGGCTACACGCGCGACACCGCCGAAGCCGCCATCGCTGCCGGCAAGGCCGACGCCGTCGCGTTTGGCGTGCCGTACATCGCCACGCCCGATCTGGCCGAGCGACTGGAACGCAAGGCCCCGCTGAATACGCCGAACCCGGCTACCTTCTACGCCTCGGGTCCGGAAGGGTATACGGACTATCCGGCGCTGGCGGCCTGAACCGCCGGCCGTTCATAGCGCGGCGCGCATTGGATACGTGAACAATCCGAAGTGCGCCGCGTTCAGGCCCAGATGCGCCAGCACGGCGGCGCCCAAGCCGCCGTAATGGTAGGCGGCGCCATACGCCGCGCCTGCCAGCCCGGCCAACAGCATCCATTGCCAACCGCCCGCGTAATGGGCCAGTCCGAACAGCACGGCCGCCACGGCCACCGCCGCCCACGCGCCCCATGCGCGACGGCGCCACCAGTGCGCCAGCTGCTGCTGCACATATCCGCGGAACAGCGCCTCTTCCGCCAGCGTCACCAGCAAGGCATTGTTGATTAGCCAGATCCAGCCTGACGCCGGCCATTTCGGCGCCCACGCCACCACGCCCAGCGCCAGCGCCAGTCCCAGGCAGGCCGCCACCGCGGCGGCGCATGCGAGGATCGCCGCCTGCACGGTCAGGCGCGTGTGGGCCGCGGCCATGGGCGGCGCCAGCACCAGCACCACCCAGAACCCCACGAGCGGTTTGTCCAGGTTCAGGTACATGCCGAAAGGGATCGCGTCCGGACTGAGCGGCGCGGGATCGATCGCGCGCAGGTTGTGAAAGCCGGGCAGCAGATGTGCAAAGAGCAGCACGGCCACGATCACGAAGAGTCCATGCCCGGCCACGCGCGCGGCCGACCTTGCGTGGGAGCGCACCAGCGCCGCGGCAACCAGCAGCAGCGCGGGCCATGTGAGCGCAACGAGATCGGCCGTCCCGTCGGCTAATGCCCAGGTCCATGCCACCGCCAGCGGGACAAGCGCCCAACGGCGTGTGCAGGGCGGCCAGAGCAGGGCGGCGGCCAGGAACAGGGCAAACCAGGGCATGACGTGCGGCATGGGCGGGCGGGAAGCAATTGCAAAGGGCCGAGTGTAAGCGCGGCCTTCGCCAACCGCGGGGCTTACGCCGCCGGCGTGTTCGATGCTGCCTGCGCCACCCTTGATACCCGAGCCACCGTCGGCGGCTTTGCCTTGCCCGGCTTTTCAGGCGACCATGCGGCAGCGGCGGCACACGCCCCGCGCATCCGGCGGCCCCTACGCCGCCAGCAATGGAGTCAGGAATGAAGACAATCGCGTGGTTGATGTTGGCGGCGGCGCTGCTGCCGTTCGTGTCCACGATCATCGCCAAGGCAGGCGGCAAGAAATTCGACAACAACGATCCGCGGGCCTGGCTGGCGCGGCAGGAGGGTTGGCGCGCGCGCGCCAACGCCGCGCAGGTCAACACGTTCGAAGCGTTGCCGTTCTTTTATGCCGCCGTGTTGTTCGCGCTGTACAACCAGGCGTCTCCCGCGCACGTCGCCACGCTGATGGCGTGCTGGCTGGGCACGCGGCTGGGCTATCTGGCGATGTACCTGGCGAACTGGGGCGCGCTGCGCTCGCTGGTCTGGACCGCGGGCGTGGGCTTTGTCATAGCGATTCTGTTTGCGGGCGTCTGACGCGACCAGCGCCGTTGAACAGGATCTGGGCCGCGGCCTTACCAGCCGCGCCCCAATGCCATCACTTCCATTCGAACATCGCGCGCGCGGTGCCCGAGCCTTGCACGGTGACCTCGCGCTCCTGCGCCTTGCCATCGAATGTGGCCGAGATCCGGTAGTTGCCCGCGGGCAGCTTCACCAGCATGTAAGGGCCCTGCGCGGTCGTCTGAAGCACAGCCTTGCCCTGCGCATCCCGGATCGCGACGGTCACGTCGGCCACGTAATCGGCCTTGCCGCCGCGTTGCGCGGCAAAGGTCAACGCCAGCGGATAGCTGCTGGATGCGGCCTTCATGGCTTCGGATTCGTCGATGCCGATGCCGCCGCTGACGTATTCGACCGAGCCCTGGTGCTGCACGGGCGGCATGGCCGCCTGGGCGGTGGACAGGACACCGGCTAGCGCAATGCTGCCCAGGGCCATGGCGGCGGCCATCGTGCAGCGTTCAAAACGTTTGTTCATGGAGTTCTCCTGCAGAAAAACCGGCGCGGCAGCGCGTTGCGGCTGCCCAGGCCGGTAGCTTGCAACCATTCGACGTGACCGCGCAAGGCGAGTTCGCGTCCGTCCGCCTCGGAAATCAACCGTTTGTATCAGGCGCCCCGCGTCACGCGCCGCTGCCGGCCGCATGCCAGGAAAACGTCAGTTGGCTGACGCCGCTGACCGAGCCGTCCGGGGCGAACCGCCGTTCCTCCAGTTCACCCGTGCCGTTGCCGTGCAGCGCCATGACGCTGGAGCTGCGCGTGCCATAGTCGGGGCTGACGATGAACGGGCTGCTCAACAGGCGTTCGCGCGCCAAAGGCAGGCCGGTGGCCGGCAGATCGGCTTCGTCCGCCGGGCTGCGGTCGCCAAGCGCCGTGAACAGCGCGGGCAGGTTGGGCTGCGGCTGGTGGTGCAGCACGGCTGAGAACGCAGCCTTGGTGCGCGCCAGCTTGGGCCACGGCGTGTCCAGCAGGTGATTGGACAGGGCGTAGACGCCGGGTGCCAGCGCGCGGGGTCCGCCGTTGCGGTTGCTCAAGTACCAGGCTTGCCGCGCGTCGCCCACGATCAGGTTGAAGCCGTTGTACGCCTGGTCCATGGCGTGCACGGTCTCAAGGTAGGCCTGCGGCGTCATCGCGCCGCGCAGAAAGTCCTCGACCAGCGCGCCGCGCGACGGGGCGTTGTCCAGGTGCCGGCCGGGCTCGCGGAAATTGGTGACCAGCGCATAGCGACCCTGCGCAGTCGCGCCCATCCAGGTGCCGCCCGCCTGGCCATCGCGCCCGGCATAGATGGCCGGCGCGTCGGGCCATTGCGCCGCGGGGAGGGTGGGGCGCGCGTGGAATTCGTCGCGGTTCGCGGCGATCAGCACAGGGATGCCGGGCAGCGTGTGCAGGGCCAGTACGGCAAGACACATGATTCAGACCTGATGAAGGGTGGAGGGGGCGGCAGGCCTGCCGGGCGCCGCGGTGAAGTCGGGACCGGCCAGCGTGACGCGCAAGGCTTCGATCTGCGCGGCCACGTCCCGCAGCACGGGTGACGGCGCCACGACGGCATCGGGGGGGACCGGCAGGCCTTGTTCGACGGCCGCGGCAATGCTGTCCAGGGTGGCGGCCAACTGAGCGACCTGAGCGGCGGCCGGCGCATCCTGACCGGCGGGCAGCGACCAGGCCGTGTCCGAGATGGCATTGGCCACGCGTTCCAGGGCCACTTCCACCGGCCACCAGGCTAGCGCGCGGCGGCTGACCAGGCGGGGTTCGGACAGACCGCGCTGCAGGGCGATGCGCAGGTCCGACAGGCGCGCGTAGGCGCGGGCGCGCAGATCGTGCCGGCTGCCGGGATCGGTCTGAAATACGGTGTTCAGGTAGGCCGCCAGCGTGGACGTGGCAGCGGACACGGCATGGTCCAGGTTGCTGCGTTCGATGCGGATCCACGGCAGGTAGCCCAC
This sequence comes from Achromobacter sp. 1012554356, assembly GCF_059760815.1. NCBI lineage: Bacteria > Pseudomonadati > Pseudomonadota > Betaproteobacteria > Burkholderiales > Alcaligenaceae > Achromobacter > Achromobacter sp. 1012554356. Next base: position 26,406 of record NZ_JCBANC010000062.1, read on the forward strand.
CAGCAGCACGATGGCCGCCGCGACGCCCACGTCGACCAGCCGCGCCAGCGCAATGGCCCAGCTTCCCGGTTGCAGCGCCCCGATCAGCAGCATGAGGATGGGCACCAGAATCGCCGAGAACAGCCCGTAGTTGCGCCGTATCGACCACGGCAGCAGCGCGGCCAGCGCGGCAACGGTGAGCAGGCTGGCCAAGCCGCCGCGATCCAGCGCAAGCACGGTGGCGCTGATCGCCACGCCGACCGCGCTGCCCGCGCAGCTTTGCAGCGCGCGCGCGAACACCGAGCCGAAGTTGGGCTTGAACACCACTACGACGATCAGCGGCACCCAATAGGACCGCGGCAGCGCGGCCGCCAGGGCGACGGCCTCGGCGGCGACGAGGCACAGACCCAGCCGGACCAGGTAGCGCACGGTCGTCGGCCCGGGCCGGTAAGTGCGGATCAGCACGCGCCACGGCGTGCGCGCCGGTGCGGGCTGCAGGTCGGCAAAGGCGTCGGCCTCGATGGCCCCAGTGGCCTGGCTGGTCTGATTGGCGCGGGCGCCGTGCAGCAGCGGCTGCACCTGCTCCAGTGCCTCGGCCAGCTGCGGCATGCCCGCGCGGTGCAGCGCGGCGATGTCGTCGCGCGCGTCCGGCTGGGCATCGTTCTCGACCCGGTCGGCCAGGTGGTTCATGACGCGGGCACATTCGTCCGGCAACACGCGGCCGGCGCGCGCCAGCGCCAGCGCGGCGTTGGTGAGCGGAGTGCAAGCCTGCAATTGCGCAGCCAGCCGCGCCAGCCGGGGCGACGGGCCCGCCGATCGGCCCCGCGCGGCCAGGACGGTGTCGTAGGCCGTCGCCATGGCGGCTTCCATGTCGCGGCGCGCCGCCATCACCCTAGACGTGCCGATGGCCGCGAACATGGCGGCCAGCTTGCGGTAGGCCTGCGCCACGGCGGCCCGCTCCGGCGCGATGGGATTGACGACCCAGCCGGACAGCGTAAGCGCCAGCCCGAACAGCCCGCCCACGCCCACCAGCACCGGCGGCAGCCAGGGCGGCAGCGTGGGCGTCAAGCTGGACCCGACGATGACATACGTGGCAAATTGCAGCGTGGCGACGGCGGCGATGTTGTTGAAGGTGCCGATCAGGCTGGCCGCCAGCACCAGCAGCGTCATTGCCGCGGAGGTCCACAGGCCGTGGCCCGACATCAGATTGCCCAGCAGATAGCCGAACGCGCCGCCAAACACCGTGGAACCGATGGATAGCGCGCGGTTGCGGTAGGGGCCCCCGTTGTCGCCCGTGATGGCGGGCAGCGCGCCCAGCGCCACCAGCGCGGCCGCGGCGCCCTGGTCCAGCGCCATGCCCACCGCGGACGGCAGGCCGATGGCCAGGGCGGCCCGCAGCATCACCCAGGGGTTTACCGGGGACGGTTCCATGTGCGCCAGGCTCATCAGCCAGCGCATGTTGGAGGCGCGCGCGCCGTGGCTCGTCAATGGGCGGGGCAAGGTGGCCTCATGGGCGGCGCGGGTCAGGCCTTGATCAGCGGCGCCTCTTCGGGCGCGGCCAGGCGGAAGTAGTCGTCGGTGTTCAACAGGATGGACGCGTCCAGGCGTCCGGCATTGAACACGATTTCGTCATGGCGCTCGCGCAGGCTGGGATCCACCAGCAGCGCGAGGTCGGGATTGAAGCTGAAGGGCGGAATGGCGCCGATCTCGCAGCCCGTGAGCTCGCGCGCCAGGTCCTGCGATGCCAGCGAAGCCTTCTTGCCGCCCGCCGCGCGCGCGATGGCGTCCAGGTCGGCCTGTTTGTCCGCCGGAAAGACGGCAAGCACGTTCTTGCGCTGGTTGGACGAAATCTTCACGCGGCAGACCAGCGCCTTGGCGCCCTGGCTGACCTCGGTGCCGCGGATGGCGGCCACTTCGACGGACTTGCCGGCGGCAGCGTGTTCGAGCAGGCGGTAGCGCGCCTGATGCTGGATGAGCAGGGCTTGCAGGCGTTCAAAGACTTCCATGGGACAAAGGGGGCAGTGGCGGGCCGGGAGTCGGCCTTGTACGCGGAATCATACGCCCGCGGCGCGTCAGATTTCCCCGGTGAACGCGTAGCCCCAGCCCCAGACGGTGCGGATGGGCAATTCCACGTCCACGTCCTGCGCCTTGCGTCGCAGGCGGCTGACGACGACGTCCGTGCGGCGCACGGATTCGCGGCCCGAGTGCGGGTCGATACCCGGCGGATCGCCGCGCGGCATGCGCTTGTCCGGCGCGCCGGTCAGCTTGAGCAGGAACTCGCGCTCGGCCTGGGTCAGCGCCAATCGCGTGCCCTGGGGGCTGACCAGTGTCCAGGCGGCATCCAGGAATTGCCACTTGCCGGTCGGTTCGGCGGGCGCTACGGGCGGCGGCGCGGTCCGCGCATCGGCCTCCGCCGCGCGGCGGCTGGCGGTGGTGGGGACGCGGCGCACCAGCGCCTGCAGGGCTGCGGCGATTTCGCCAGTGACGACTTCGGGAGAAAAACAGGCGTCGGCGCCGCAGTGCAGGCCGAGAATGCGGTTCTCAGGGGTATCGAAGGCGGAAATGGCAACGATGCCGGCGGTGGTGTCCATGGCGCGCAGACCTGCGACGGCCATGCAGAGATCGGTAAATTCGGCTTGCATCACGAGCAGCGGGGTGCGGCGGGCCTGAAACAGGCGGAACAGTCCGTTGGAGTCTTCGCAAGGGCGCGGCGAGAACCCCATTTCGGCCAGTTCGTCGCTACGGCGCACGCGCTGGCCAGCGTCGGGAGCGAAGACGATCAGGTCTAATAGGTCATTCATGAATCGTTGTAAACATCATGCAGCTTGAGCTCTTGCATGATGAACGGACACAACGGTTTCCCAAGCCGCGCACAACGACACTTTCCTACCCGAATTCTCGGCCATGGACCCGCAGAGTGCCTTTTGCGGGCTTACGGAGCGGCGGGAGCCGCCTCGTTCCACCAGCCGCCGCCCAACGCTTGTAACAGCGCGGCGGTGTCGGTGTAGCGCGCGGCGTCCGCCTCGATGCGCGAAATCCTTGTCTGCAACACCTGCCGCTGGCTGTCCAGGAGGCTCAGGTGACTGATGCCGCCCGCCTGATAGCGGCCCGCCGCGATGCGGCCGGCCTCGTCCGCGCGGCGCCACGCGTCGTCGTAGGCAGCAAAGGCCTCGCCGTCCGTCTGCAGCGCGCGCAACGCATCGGCCACCTGGCGAAAGCCATCAAGCACCGTCTGGCGGAATGAAGCGGCGGCGGCGTCATACGCGGCCTCGGTGGACCGCTTGCGCGCCCGCAGCTCGCCACCATGAAAAAGGGGCTGGACCAGCCCGAGTCCCAGGTTCCACACGTTGACGCCATCGGACAGCTCGTTCACGCCCGTGCGCTGCGAACCGAAACTCGCGGTCAGCGTGAATTGCGGATACAGGTTGGCCGTGGCCACGCCCACGTCGGCCGACGCCTTGTGCCACAGGGCTTCGGCCGCCAGGATGTCGGGCCGCTGGCGCGTCAGCGCCGAGGGCACGCCGGTGGGAACGTCGGGCGGCAGCGTCAGGTCTGCCAGACGCAGCGGCGGCGATTGCAGGGCGGCGGGCAGCACGCCCAGGTAGGTGGCAAGCTGATGGGTCACCTGCGCAAGCTGGTATTCCAGCGGCGGCACGGTGGCGCGGGTCTGCGCGACCAGCAGCTCCTGGTTGCGCAGGTCGGCCAGGGCAATGCCGCCTGCATCCAGGCGCTTGCGCATGATGTCCTGCTGGCTGACCTGCGCCGCCAACAGGTCGCGCGTGGCGGCCAGCCGCTCGGCCAGATCCGCCTGCCGGATGGCGGCAGTAACGACATTGGCCGCCAGCGACATGCGTGCCGCCTGCAGCTCGTGCGCCTGGTAATCCATTTGCGCGGCCAGGCTTTCCAGCGCGCGGCGGTTGGCGCCGAACACGTCCAGCGTGTAAGACACGTCGATTGAGGCGTTGTAGAGCGTGAAGGGCGGGGGCGGCTCGGCCACCGGCACGCCATAGGCGGCGGGATCGACCTTTTTGCGGGCCGCCGACAGATTGGCGTCCACGGCGGGCAGCATGCGGCCGCCGGTGTCAGCGGCCAGGTCTTCCTGCGCCTGGCGCAAGCGGGCGCGCGCTTCTTCCAGCGTGGGGCTGGCGTCCAGCGCCTGCCGCACCATGCGGTCCAACTCGTCCGACCGGAACAATTGCCACCACTGCGCGGGAATGTCGGCGCCCGCTTGCAGCCGCTGCTGGCCCGCGGACAGCGCATCCTGCCCGTTTGCCGTGTAGGCAGCCACGTCTGGCGCGGCGGGCGTATCGAAGTCGGGGCCCACCGCGCAGGCCGACAGCAGCGCGCACAGCGCCATCGAGGCCAGGGGGCGGGAAGCGGGCATGAGGATGGGGCGGGACATGGGCTTCAATCCAGGGTGCGGCGGTAGAACTTCACGGCGGCAGTCATGACGATGACGGTGAACAGCATCAGGGGCCAGATGTTGGGCCACAGGTCCCACCAGCCGTTGCCCTTGAGCAGGATGCCGCGGATCAGCCGGTTGAAATACGTCAGCGGCAGCAGGTTGCCCAGGTGCTGCGCCCACATCGGCATGCCCTGGAACGGAAACATGAAGCCGGACAGCAGCATGTTCGGCAGGAAATAGAACATGGTCAGCTGCATGGCCTGAAGCTGGTTCTGCGCCAGCGACGACAGCGTGATGCCGACGGTGAGATTCGCGGCGACGAACAGCAGCGCGGCCAGGTAGACGGACAGCAGGCTGCCCATGATGGGCACGTGGAAGACGAAATGCGCCGCCGCGAGAATGATGCTGGCCTGGATCAACCCGATGGCGATGTAGGGCACGATCTTGCCGGTCATTACTTCGATCGGCCGCACCGGCATCGCCAGCAGGTTTTCCATGGTGCCGCGTTCGCGCTCGCGGGTCATCGCCAGCCCGGTCATCATCACCAGCGTCATTGTCAGGATCACGCCCATCAGCCCCGGCACCGTGTTGTATTGCGAGATCTGCTCTTCGTTGTAGAGCTGGTGGATGCGCACGTCGAAAGGTGGTTGGCCGCCCGCCAGGCTGGTAAGCGGTCCGGTCAAATCCTTTTGCGCGACGGCTTGCGTAAGCTGCGTGGCTGCGCCCAGCGCCATGCCCGTCGCCATGGGATCGGTGGCGTCGGCCTCGATCAGCAGCGCCGGGCGCTCGCCGCGCAGCAGGCTGCGGGTGAAATCGGGTGGAATGGTCACGACGAACAGCACGCGGCCCTGCGCCAGCGCGGCGCGGCCGGCTTCTTCGGTGTCCAGCTCCTCGACGATGTGAAAGTAGTCCGACGAGCGCATCGCCGCGATGAAGCTGCGCGTGAACGGGCTATGGTCCGCCGCGATGATGGCGGTGGGCATCTGGCGCGGATCGGTATTGATGGCATAGCCGAAAAGCGCGAGCTGCATGATCGGCAGGCCCACGATCATGCCGAAGGTGATGCGGTCGCGGCGCAGCTGCAGGAACTCCTTGAGCACCATGCTCCACCAGCGCGACCACGAAAAGCCGTTCGGGCGCGCGGTCATGGCTTGCTCGCGAAGTTGTCGGTGGACTGGTTCATCAGGTAGATGAAGACGTCCTCCAGGCTGGTGTCGATGCGTTCCAGGCGCAGGTCCTGGCCCGCCACGGCCGCGCGCAACGTGCGTTCCAGCGTGGCCGCATCCCGGCCGCTGACGTGCAGCGCGGACCCGAACGCGACCGTCTGGTCGACTCCGGGCGCGCTGCGCAACTGCTGGCCAAGCGGCACCAGATTGACGCCGTGGATCGCCCAGGTGGTCAGCCGCTGCTCGGCGATGACCTCGTCGGCGGTGCCTTGCGTCAGCAGCTTGCCGTACGAGATGTACGCCAGCTTGTGGCAGCGTTCGGCTTCGTCCATGTAATGCGTGCTGACCAGCACGGATATGCCGCGCGCCGCCAGTTCATGCAGTTGCTCCCAGAAGTCGCGCCGCGCCGTCGGGTCCACGCCGGCCGTGGGCTCGTCCAGCAGCAGCAGCCGTGGCTGGTGCAGCAGGCAGGCGGCCAGCGCCAGGCGCTGCTTCCATCCGCCGGACAAGGATCCCGTCAGTTGCCCGGCGCGCGTTTGCAGCCCGAGGTCCTGCAGGGCCCGGTCCACGGCTTCCTTGCGCTGGGGCATGCCGTACATGCGGGCGACGAAATCCAGATTCTCGCGGATGGTCAGGTCTTCCCAGTACGAGAACTTCTGCGTCATGTAGCCGACGTTGCGCTTGATCTCGGCGCTGTCGCGCAGGATGTCGTAGCCCAGGCAGGTGCCGCTGCCGGAATCCGGCGTGAGCAGGCCGCACATGAGGCGGATGCAGGTCGTCTTGCCGCTGCCGTTGGGCCCCAGGAAGCCGAAGATCTCGCCTTCGCGGACCTGTAGCGACACGTCGTTCACAACGTGCTTGTTGCCGAAGTGCTTGTTCAGGCCGTGCACGTCGATGACGTTGCCGCCGGCGCCGGGCGCGTTCATGGCAGGGTCGCCTCCACCGGCTGTCCCGGATGCAGCCGCGCCGCCGCGTCGGGGGCGGGTCGCGCTTCCACCATGTAGACCAGCTTGCTGCGGCTTTCGCGGCTGTAGATAACGGGCGGCGTGTACTCGGCCTGGTCCGATACGTAATCGATGTGCACGGGTATCGGTTCGCCGCAGCCGTCGCAGCGCAGCGTGGCTTGCTGGCCGATCTTCAGCGACCCGACCGCCGTCTCCGGCACGAAGAACCGCACCTTGATGTTGCCGGGCGGCAGCAGGCTCACGACCGGACTGCCGGCCGGCACCCATTCGCCCACCCGGTACATGGTGTCGAAGATCCGCCCGGCGGCTGGCGCCGCCAGCCGTTTCTGGTTCAGCGTCCATTCGGCCTGCGCCAGCGCGGCGTCGGCGGCCTCCACTTGTGACGCCTGCGCGCGCCGGGCTTCGTCGCGGCCGGGCAGCCGGTTCACCTCGACCTGGGCCTGCAGTTCGCGCACGCGCGCCGCGTCCGACTGCGCCTGTTCGCGGCTGTCGTCCAGTTGCGAGCGTGCGATGCCGCCGATGCGGAACTGGGCATTGTCGCGGGCCAGCTGCGCGGCGGACCGGCGGCTGGCGGCCTGCGCCTGCGCCAGTTGCGCCAGGCTGACATCGACCTCCGGCGCCCGCTTGCCGGTGGCAATGTCCTCCAGTTGCGCGCGGGCCGCGGCCACCTCCGCCAGCGCCTGATCGCGTGCCGCGGCCTCGCGCGTGGCGTCCAGCGCGTACAGCGGCTGGTTGGCGTCGACCTGCTGGCCGCGCCGCACCGCAAGCGTGTCCAGGCGGCCCGGTTCGGACGAGGCGACATACACGTAATCGCCCTCGACATAGCCCTGGTAGAACGGCTGGTCGTTGTTGCCGCAGGCGAACAGCGGCAGCAAGGCGAGGGGGGCGGACAGGAGGCGTAAGGTGCGCATGGTCAGCGTCCTGGAGTCGGGGCAGAGGGGGAGGAGGGCGGAGAGGGCTGTGTGAACAGGCCGCCGGTCAGCATGGCAATGGCGTGGGCGGCGATCGCCTCGTTGCCGATGGACTGCGCCACCGGGTCGTCCTGCCAGATGCGGCGCCACAGGTTGGACGTGGCGAGCGGCAGCAGCGTCAGGCCGAGGATGGACAGAAATACCAGGCGCGGTTCGACACCCGGCGTGATGGCGCCCCGGCGCTGGCATTCGGCGATCAGACCGGCGAATGCGTGCAGCCGGTCCGACGGCAAATGGCGCAGCACGCGATCGCGCAACTGGCCGCCTTCATTGACGACTTCGTGCATCCACAGCGACGGCAGCCAGGGCTTTTCCGTGGCGCTTTGGACCACGCGGCCGACCACTTCGGTGATGAAACCGCGGGCCGCGGCAGCCGGGTCGGGCAGGGTGCCGGGCCCGTTGGCAGGGGCACCATCGATGACGGCACCACCGCCTTCCAGCGGCACGGGCGCCCAGACAAAGCCGATGACCGGCACGATCCGTTCCAGCACCACCGCGTCGATCAACTGATCCCGGCTTTTGAAGTAGTAATGCAGCATCGCGGGCGTCACGCCCGCGCGCTGCGCAATGTTGGCAATGGTGGTCGCGGCGACGCCCTGGGCGGCGAACAGTTGCGTGGCCAGATCCAGCAAATTGGCGCGGGCGGTGGCGTTGTCCGGACGCGGCGGGCGGCCGGGGCGTCGGGCGGGAGGGTGAGCGGCGGCAGACATGCGGCAGATTCTAATTAAAGACTTAATTAATTAAAAGAGGGTTCGATCAACAGGGTTACGGCCCGGCCTCGCAGCCGTCGATGGTGTAATGGGCCGGTTCCCCACCCTGCCGCCCGGGGTAGTCCGCGAGGCCCGGCCGGCGTTACGAAGGAGACCGAACCTCATGCCGCAATCCGCATCAACCAACCGCCGCATCGTGCTGGCGGCCCGCCCGCACGGCGAGCCCACCGACGCCGACTTCCGCCTGGAAACCGGCGACATTCCCCAACCCGGGCAGGGCGATGTGCTGCTGCGCACCGTATATCTGTCGCTCGACCCCTACATGCGCGGCCGCATGAGCGACGCGCCGTCCTATGCCGACCCCGTGCAGATCGGCGAGCCGATGGTGGGCGGCACGGTGACGCGCGTTCATGCCTCCAACAATCCGCAATTCCAGGTGGGCGAGTGGGTGCTGGCGCAGACCGGCTGGCAGGATTTCGCGGTGTCCGACGGCGCCGGCCTGCTGCGCCTGGGCGCCAAGCCCGAAAACCCGTCCTGGTCGCTGGGCGTGCTGGGCATGCCAGGCTTTACCGGCTACATGGGGCTCCTGGACATCGGCCAGCCCAAGGCCGGCGAAACGGTCGTCGTCGCGGCGGCCAGCGGCGCGGTCGGCGCCGTGGTCGGCCAGATCGCCAAGATCCATGGCTGCAGGGTCGTCGGCATTGCGGGCGGGCCGGACAAATGCCGCTACGTGGTCGAGGAACTGGGCTTTGACGAATGCGTGGACCACCGTCAGCCGGATCTGCCCACGCGTCTGGCGAACGCGGTGCCGCAAGGCATCGACGTGTACTTCGAAAACGTGGGCGGCGCCGTCTTCGATGCCGTGCTGCCCCTGCTGAATGCGCGCGCGCGCATTCCGGTGTGCGGGCTGATCTCGGCCTACAACGCCACCAGCCAGGCCGAGGGCCCGGACCGCCTGGGGCTGCTGATGCGCACCATCCTGACGAAACGGCTGCGGATGCAGGGCTTCATCATCTTCAACGAATACGCGCATCGCTACGGCGAATTCCGTGAGGCCATGCAGGACCTCATCAAGCAAGGACGCATCAAATACCGTGAAGACGTGGTTGACGGCCTGGAGAACGCCCCGCGCGGGCTGATCGGGCTGCTCAAGGGCGAAAATGCCGGCAAACGCATTGTGCGTGTCGGCCCTGATGAATGGAGCGCTACATGAACATCCTGATCGTGCTGACTTCCCACGACACGCTGGGCAATACGGGCCGCAAGACGGGTTTCTGGCTGGAAGAGTTTGCGGCGCCGTACTACGCGTTCCTGGACGCGGGCGCCAAGGTCACGCTGGCTTCGCCGCTGGGCGGCCAGCCGCCGCTGGATCCCAAGAGCGACGATCCGGACGCGCAGACCGACGACACCCGCCGCTTCCAGAAGGACAGCGAGGCGCAGCGCGTGCTGGCATCGACGCGCCGGTTGGCCGAGGTGCAGGCGTCGGATTTCGACGCGGTTTTCTACCCGGGCGGCCATGGCCCGCTGTGGGACCTGGCCGAAGACGCCAGATCGGTGGCGCTGATCGAGACCATGCTGGCCGCGGGCAAGCCGGTGTCGGCCGTGTGCCATGCGCCCGGCGTGCTGCGCCACGCCAAAACGGCGGACGGCAAGCCGCTGGTGCAGGGCAGGCAGGTCACCGGCTTTTCCAATGCGGAAGAAGCCGCCGTGCAACTGACCGATGTGGTGCCGTTCCTGGTCGAGGACGAGCTGAAAAAACTGGGCGGCCTGTACAGCAGCGGCCCGGACTGGCAGTCGCACGTGGTCAGCGATGGTCTGCTCATCACGGGCCAGAATCCCGGCTCGTCGGTGGGCGTGGCCAAGGCGCTTCTGGAACGCCTGAAAGCCTGATCGCCGTCACGGCAACATGGCGGAAAAGCGCGGCTCGGCCCCGCGCCCAGCGTGCGGCGGCCGGAGATCGTTGCGGATTGTGTCAGAATCCCGGCTTTCCGATATGCGCGTGCCGCGATGCCGTTGCGGCGCGCAGATTTTCCAATGCCCCCCGACGTACCCGAAATTCCCGCAGGATCCTACGAAGCGGCGCTGTTTGCCGCGATACAGGCGCGTGACCCGGCCACTGGCCGGCATTGCAATAGAGTGGCTGCGCTAAGCGTGGCGCTGGCCCGGGCGTGCGCACTGCCCGAGCACGAGGTGGATGTCATTACCGTCGCCGCGCGGCTTCACGACGTGGGCAAGATCGGCACGCCCGATCGCGTGCTGCACAGCCCGCACCGGCTGGTATGGGAAGACTGGGAAATCATGAAGGCGCATGCCGCCGCAGGCGCCGCCCTCATCATGCAGACCGCGATGCCCCAGCGCGAGACCATTGCGCTGGCGGTGCGGCACCATCACGAGCATTTCGACGGCTCCGGTTATCCGGACGGCCTTGCCGGCCACGCCATCGCGCTGCACGCGCGGATCATCTCGGTGGCCGATTCCTACGATGCGCTGGGCGATGCGCGGCCCTACCATCCGGCGCGCTCGCACACGCAGATCATGGACATCCTGCACCAGGAGGCGGGATCGAAGTTCGATCCCGACCTGCTGCGCGTGTTCGAATCGTTGATCCGGGAAAGCCGCCTGCGCGTGCCGTAGCGGATTACTTCAGACGGTAGGTCGCCGCGACGGTGGCCAGGTCCTGCAGCGTGCGCTGCTGCCAGGCCGCGTCGTGGCCCAGTTCCTCGGCCAGGATGCGCGCGACTTCCGGTGCGGCCAGCATCGCCGCCTCGGCATCCAGGAACAGCGCGCGGTTGCGGCGCGCCAGCACGTCCTCGGCGCTGCGCGCCAGTTCAAAGCGCGCCGCGAAACGCACATGCGCTTCGGACAGGCCGCTGGCCTTGACCAGCATGCGCTGCGCGCCGGGCAAAGCCTGCAACGTCGGCAGATCGCTGCCGTAATAGCTGTCCGGCGTGCCTGCGTGTTCCTGCGACGGCGCAAGACCATTGGCGCCGTGCAGCGGCAGCGATTCGGTGCGGCACGAGGCCTGGGTCAGCAACTGATGCTGGATGGCGGTGTCGACCACATCCTGCGCCATGCGGCGGTACGTCGTCCACTTGCCGCCGGTGACCGTCACGAGGCCGGCCTTGGACACCAGAATCGTGTGCTCGCGCGACAGCTTCTTGGTGGAGGCTTCGCCGGTCGCCTTGACCAGCGGACGCAGGCCGGCCCAGACGCTGGTCACGTCGTCGCGCGTCGGCTTGCGGCTGAGATAGCGCGCGGCGGTGCTCAGGATGAAATCCACGTCCTGCGCGCCCGCGTCGGGGTCCAGCGGCAGATCCTGGCGCGGCGTGTCGGTGGTGCCGACGATGGTGTGGCCGTTCCACGGCACCACGAACAGCACGCGGCCGTCGTCGGTCTTCGGAATCAGCACGGCGCGCTTGCCCGGCAGGAAATCCTGCGGCAGCGTCAGGTGCACGCCCTGGCTGGGCGCGACCATCGTCTGCGCGTTCTTGTCTTCCATGCGGCGCACGGCGTCCACCCACACGCCGGTGGCGTTGACCACGCAGCGCGCCCGCAGCGTGAACGTTGCGCCGCCGATCACATCCTGCACGGTCACGCCGTCGACCTTGCCATGGGTGGTGGTCAGGCCCGTGGCGCGCACGTAGTTGACCGCCGTGCCGCCCAGGTCAAACAGCGTGCGCATCAGGCTCATGGCCAGGCGCGCGTCGTCGAACTGGCCGTCGTAGTACAGCACGCCGCCCTTCAGGTTGCGCCCGCTCACGTTTTCGGCGAGGGTGGGGGCGTTGGCCAGCGTTTCGCGGCGCGACAGCCACCGGCTGGGCGCCAGGTTCAGCTTGCCGGCCAGCATGTCGTACATCTTCAGGCCGATGCCGTAGAACGGCTGGTCCAGCATGGTGTAGGCCGGCACCACAAAGCCCAGCGGCCACACCAGATGCGGGGCGTTGCGGTTGAGCAGGCCGCGTTCGTGCAGGGCCTCGCGCACCAGGCTGACATTGCCTTGCGCCAGGTAGCGCACGCCGCCGTGCACCAGCTTGGTGGCCTTGCTGGACGTGCCCTTGGCGAAGTCGGCGCCTTCGATCAGCAGGGTCCGATAGCCGCGCGCGGCGGCATCGACCGCCGTGCCCAGGCCGGTTGCGCCGCCGCCGATGACGATGACGTCCCAGGAATGCGTGTTGTCCAGCGTGTTCAGAAGACGGCTGCGGTCGGGCGGGGTGACGGAGGCGAGGGGTTGGTTCATGTTCTTTGGGGG